>DASPXY010000001.1:0-7762 GCA_035637055.1 Gemmataceae bacterium
TTGCCATCCGGTGACCAGCGCGGGTGAGTGTCGCTCTTGGCGGTCGTGGTCAGGCGGCGGCGAATTTTGCCGTCGGCCGAGGCGAGCCAGAGGTTCGACGAGCGCTTGTTGGAATCAACGTCCTCGACGGTGAAGACGGCATAGGCGCCCCATTTGCCGTCGGGGCTGATCTGCGGCTCGCTGACGCGCTTGAAACGGAAGAGATCGTCGATCTGCATGGGGCGTTTTTGCTGGGCGGCCGCGGGTGCGGCGACGAGTAGACACAGAAACAAGGCGGCAACACGCTTCATCGATATTTCCTCACACGCGGCCATACAGGGCGAAACTTGACCGGCTGCGGTGCCGGACCAGGGCGGGGACCATCTTACGCAGCGACAGCAATTCCTGGTAGAACGTCCACAGCGTCCTGTGCGGCTTCTGGCCCTTGAGTTCGTGCCGCAGCCGCGTCCCGTGGCAAGCGAAACTACCCTGCCGCCCATCCTCTTCCTGGGCGATGCCAAGCAGCGTGCCAACCGCACAGGCCGCTGGCACGCAGGTGTTCCTGCGTAAGGTATTGTCCAGTATTCGCTTGCGCCAGCGCATCCGACCAGCGTGCCAACGTGCCAGGGGGCATGACGGGCTTGCCGGCACCAGAGTCGCCCCGGCGCGGCGGTTGCCGAGAAAGGCAGGCCCTTCCGGCGTGCTTTTCGCACTTGTTGTTCCGGCGGGTATAATGGCGGCTGACGCGAATCGGATCAGGACGCCTGGAGAGGTTGCCACAAAGGAGAGTTGTCATGCCGGCCAAACTTGTCCCGAACGAAGCGATTCCTGAGTTGGCCGCCCAGATCGACTCGGCTACCATGCTGCGGGTGCTGCGGCGCCTGAAGCAGCGCGGGTTTCTGCAGAACGGCGCTGCGGTGGACGCGGACACGGCTGCGGCCTTGAAGCGGCTCGCGGAACTCGGGCTGGTCGATCCCGGCTATGCAGGACCAACGGAAGGTGAGCCGTTTATCTGGGTAAGCAATCACAACGGCGAGCGCGTGCTGAAGCACATCGAGACCACCGTGGCCCCGAGAGTCAAGGTCAATCCCCTCGCCCATACTGCGTTGAACTCGCTTTCCGAGGCAGAGAGGGAAGCCGTGCAGTCAGCCCTGGACTGGCTCCTGCTTCGCGACCCGGTTTTGTGGCCGCGTGAACTGGCGGAACGACTCAGGCCGGAGGTGCCGGAGTACCTCCTGCGCGTCACTCCGGACTTGCGGGCGTTCGTCACAGTGCTCCCGGCAACAGGTGTTGAGTTGGTCGATATCATGCGGACGGAGACGCTGCGTCGGTTCCTGGAAAGCACCCGTGCGGGGGGCAAGGTTGGATGAAGAAACTCGAAGAGATTGCCTTCGACTACCCCCTTTGCCGCAAGCAGTTCGAGGAATTCCAGCAATGGCTGGCCACCAAAGGCGACCTGTCCGAACGCAACGACGTGCTGCCATTCTTTCGGGCGCGACCACAGCTGGCCGTCTTGTTCGGCACGTTCAACAACCGCCTTGCGTGGCCGAACCGCATCGGCTGGGAATTCGACATTTTCGGCGACTTCACCTGCGATTTGGTGGTGGGTGAATGGGAAAGGGGCGAATACTGCTTTGTCGAGTTCGAGGATGCGCAGCACGACAGCATCTTCCAGAGGCAGGGCAAAAAGGCGACGCGAGAATGGGGACGGCGGTTCGACCACGGCTACAGTCAGATCATCGACTGGGCACACAAGCTCGACGGGCTTTCCCCGAGCGCGGATTTGCTCGCGCGCTTCGACCGCTATGAGATCGGCTACGAGGCGGCCTTCGTGATCGGCAGAGACCAGCATCTGGACGAGGGTGAGAAACAACGGCTGAACTGGCGCAGCGACAAGGTCGTCGTGAATAATAAGAAGGTCACGTGCTTGACCTTCGACGGGCTGCTGAGCCGGTTTTCCGTCCGGGTCAACACCTTCTTGGCGGTTGAGACCGTGACCATTGCAGCGGCAACCAAGGCAGCCGAGGTAGCCAAAGCAGCTGAGGCAGCGAAGGCGGCATCCTCTTCCTCAGGCGATCCGCCGACCGCGCCGGCAAAGCCTCCGGAACAGGGGCCGTAGCGGATGCCAGGGCGGAAAGGGGGAAAACGAGGGCGTATGTATTTTTCGGATAGGAATAATACATGCGTCGCCTTTTGCCCCCCTGTTGCCCCCGGGTGCGGAAGGAAGGACCGGCGTCGCTCCGGGCGGCACTGGTCGCTGGCCTAGACCAAGTGCCGTGTCTCCTCAGCGCGGGCGAGTTCGGACCGGCGAAAGTCCTCAAAGAAAACCTGGCGGAGCAACTCTGCCGGGAGCTTTGGCCTTCTGTACCTTCGACTTCCGCTCCCGTTTTGCCAATTCTTCTTCCATCTGCTCGCGGTCCCACTCCGTCGAAATGATCGGGACGCCTTTCGCGCTCACCTTCTTCCGCAACGATTTGGCATCGTCCGGCAGGAAGACCCCGACGAGGTCGTCGTAGTCAAACTTGACGTGTGCTGCGACCCGCCATTCGCGTTCCCACGCGAAGTCATGGCCAACGTGCATGATGTTCATGAACGGTAGCCCGCGCCACAGCAGTCCGGTGAACTTGAGCCGCTTGGCCACTTCGTACATGTGGTCCGCCCACTCTCGCATGCAGCTGCCGCCATACTGGTTGACGTAGATCGCTTTCTGAGCGCCTTTCCCATAGAGGAACTCGCGTTTGAAGATGAAACCGTAGGCCTCGAATTTGTACTCTTGCCTCAAGACGGCGATGACATGCTTGATCTAAGTGAGCGGAGTCTCGGTGAAACAGGCGACCCGGAACATCGCCTGAATCTTCGGGTCCTGCTGAAGGATCTCTTTACGGTGGATACAGAGGACCCGCCGCGCCTTGATCGTCTGTTCTCTCCAAATGTTCTCGAAAGTCAAAGAGGCGGTTCGTCCAGTCTTTGGAAAGCGCCGCGTATTGTCTCGCGTGAGGTGGACGAGGTACGAAGAGAGATCTTCGCGGTTCCGCGACGCCTTCAGTGACCATCCGTTCAGCATGTGCTGCCCCGTCAGGACTGCCGAGCAACTCACCTTCAAACGCACTCGATTGTATCAAGAAAAGGAGACGTGTGGGGAGGAAATGGTTCCCCGTTGTGGCACGGTCTCCTGACCGTGCCACTGCCGCCGACCGCAGGTCTCCCTGAACCCGCCAAAGCGTCCTGTGGCCACAGCTTCGGGGAGACCTGGAGTTCCTCAAGTTCGTGGGTCTTTGGAACGACGGCGCCGAGTTCTTGCAGGAGCGCCTTCAGGTACTTTTCCGCCGCTTGCTGGCAGTGGAAGCATACCAGATCCCTCAGGGGCGGCTTCCGCGCGCCGAGTTCGCGTGCGCCTTCCATGTCCTCCTCGGCCTTGCGAACCCACTTGGCCGTCTGGCGCTTCATAGAGCACCTTGCCTTTCTCCACTATTTCGCGCAGAAACCAATCGTCCTCCCGCAGCCCACGCTCGATCTGTTTCGGAGTGCGCACGATCAGGTCGTACACGAACTGCCGCTCGAATGCGCGAACGATACGAATGGCCTGAGCCACCCTGTCGCGGACGGGCATGATCACCAGCAGATCGACGTCGCTCTCGTTGTGCGGCGTGCCGTAGGCATACGAGCCGAAGAGGATGATCTTCTCCGGCTGGAAGCGCTCGGCGATCTGGCGCGCGAAGCGGCGGATGGCCGTGAGTGGAATGTTCGGCGACTTGTAGCGGTACGGCTGGACGTACGTACTGGTGGGGGTTTGTGGTTTCGTCATGGCTTTATTCTAGCGACGGCGTCCGGGACTCACTCGCCGGTTTCTCCTGGCTTGCCTAAGACGCGCGGCCATACAGAGCGCAACTCACCGGGCTGAGCGGGAGCACCGCTTCACCATTACTATATAGACGATCCGGTAAATCGCTGCCGGAGCCCAGCCATTTCCGCTCCGCTGAGTCGAGCAATTTGGCCCATTCGCCAGACGGCAGCGGTATCTTGACCTTCTTCTCCGCGCCGCCGAAGTGCAGGAGCAACAGGATCTCGCTGCCGTCGGCCCAGCGGCGCACCCAGAGCAACTTTTCACTCTCCAGGGCGCCGACTTCCAAGTGCTCCTTGCTCAGCAGCGCCAGGGCGGGGACCATCTTACGCAGTCGCAGCAACTCCCGGTAGAACGCCCACAGCGTACAGTGCGGCTCCTGCCCTTTGAGTTCGTGCCGCAGCCGCGCGGCGTGGAAGGTCGCCTCATTTTGTGGGTCGGGGGCGTGACCGCGGCTGCCGTTAAACGCGAAGCCGGCCTGTCGGCCCTTGCGCACCGCGTCGGCGAGGTGGCCGTCGCCGTGACTGATGAAGAACGGGAAGTGGGCCGTTTCGCCGTACTCCTCGCCCATGAACAGCAGCGGCAGATTCGGCGAGAGCAGCACCGCGCCCGCCGCCAGCTTCAGCCCCGGCAGGCCGACCAGATGGCTGAGCCGTTCGCCCTGCGGTCGATTGCCGACCTGATCGTGATTCTGGGCGTAAACGACGAACTGCTGCGGCGGTTGCGAACGCGAACAACTGCCGTGACGGCGCCGCCGATAGGCGTTGTACTGGCCGGTGTAGACGAAGCCGTCGCGATAAGCGCGGGCCAGGTGATCGACGGCGCCGAAGTCCTGATAGTAGCCGTGGTGCTCGCCCGTCAGCAGCGCATGGAGAGCGCGGTGGAAATCGTCGCTCCACTGGCCGTCCATGCCGAGCCCGCCCAGCTCCGGCGGCCGCAGATAGCGCACGTCGTTGCGATCGCTCTCGGCGATCAGGTAAAACGGCCGCCCCAACTGCTCCGCCTGACGCCGCGTCGCCTCGCCCAGTTCGGACAGAAACGGCCGCGCCGACAGATCCTGAATCGAGTCAACGGCATCGAGGCGCAGCGCATCGATGTGGAATTCGCGCTGCCAGTAGAGGGCGTTTTCGAGGAAGTAGCGGCGCACCTCGTCGCTCTCAGCGCCGTCGAAGTTCAGGGCCGGACCCCACGGCGTTTTGTACCGGTCGGTGAAATAAGGCCCGAATTCGGAGAGATAATTGCCCTCCGGCCCGAAGTGGTTGTAAACGACATCGAGCACGACTGCCAGGCCGCGCTGATGGCAGGCATCCACCAGCCGCTGCAGCCCATGCGGCCCGCCGTAGCTGTTCTGCACCGCCCACGGATAGACGCCGTCGTAGCCCCAGTTGCGGCCGCCGGGGAACTGAGCCACCGGCATGATTTCGATGGCCGTCACGCCGAGATCGCGCAGCTCGTCGAGGTGCGGGATCACCGCGTCAAACGTACCCTCCGGCGTGAAGGTGCCGACGTGCAATTCGTAGAAGACATATCCGGATAGGGGTAGTCCGCGCCACGCCGCATCCTGCCAATCGCGATGGAGATCCACGACCTGCGATGGTCCGTGAACCCCTTCCGGCTGGAAGCGCGAGGCCGGATCCGGGCGTTCACGACCGTCGAGGCGGATGAGGTACAGGCTGCCCGGCGGCACGTCCTCCAGCACGGCTTCGTAGATACCGTGACTGGCTGGGGAGAAACCCCTCCCCCCAACCCCCTCCCCCAAAGGGAGAGGGGGTTGGGGGGAGGGGTTTTCGGCCTGACTATGAGGCCCCGGTTGTAGCTGCACCACACGGTTGCGCGGCTGCAGCAGATGAACCTCGACCTTGTGCGCTCGCGGCGCCCAGACCTGGAAGCGGCAGGCGTCCTTGCCAACGAGAATCGCCCCTGGCGGTCCCTCCGTCAGTGTGTTCACGGCGTCGGCTCCTCGTGCTTGAGGACGACGACGGAGAGCGGCGGCAGCGTCAGACTGAGCGACACGGGCCGGCCGTGAGCGCCGCCGAACTCCGCCCCGATGCCGCCCAGGTTGCCCATGCCGCTGCCGCCATAGTCCTGCGCATCGCTGTTGAGAATCTCCCGCCAGAAGCCCGCGTGCGGCACGCCGACGCGATACTCCAGCCGCGGCTGCGGCGTGAAGTTGCAGACGACGAGCAGCGTGCTACCCTTCTTCTTCGGCTTGCGCAGGAAGCTCAAGGTGCTCTGCTCGGCGTCGGCGTGATCGACCCACTCGAACCCGTTCGGATCGAAGTCGAGGTCATGGAGGGCCGGCTCGTTGGCGTACGCGCGATTCAGGTCGGCCAGCCAGCGCGACATCCCCTGGTGCTCGCGATAGTTCAGCAAATGCCAGTCGAGGCTCTGCTCGTGGTTCCACTCGATCCGCTGGGCGATCTCGCCACCCATGAACAGGAGTTTCTTTCCGGGTTGCGTCCACATGTAGCCGTAGAGCAGCCGCAGGTTGGCGAATTGCTGCCAGAAATCACCGGGCATTTTCGATAAAAGAGACCGCTTACCGTGGACAACCTCGTCATGCGACAGCGCCAGGATGAAGTTCTCGTTGAACGCGTACATCAGGCGAAACGTCAGTTCGCCGTGATGGTGCTTGCGATGGATCGGGTCGCGCGCCATGTAGCGCAGCCTATCGTGCATCCAGCCCATGTCCCACTTGAGGCCGAAGCCCAGGCCGCCGACGTAGACCGGGCGCGAGACCATCGGCCAGGCGGTCGATTCCTCCGCAGCCGTCTGCACGTCGGGATAGGCGCGATAGACCTCCTGATTGAACCGCCGCAGAAAGTCGATCGCCTCCAGGTTCTCCCGGCCGCCGAAACGGTTCGGTATCCATTCGCCCTCCTTGCGCGAGTAGTCGAGGTAGAGCATCGAGGCGACAGCGTCCACGCGCAGGCCATCGACGTGATACTTGTCGAGCCAGAACAGCCCGCTGCTGGCGATGAAACTGCGGACCTCGTGCCGGCCGTAGTTGAAGATGGCCGTCTTCCAGTCCTGGTGAATGCCCTGCTGCGGGTCGGCGTGTTCGTACAGGTGCGTGCCGTCGAAGAAGATCAGGCCGTGCTCGTCGGTGGGAAAATGCGACGGCACCCAGTCGAGAATGACGCCGATGTCGTGCTGGTGGAGGTAATCGACCAGGTACATGAAGTCCTGCGGGCTGCCGTAGCGACTTGTCGGGGCGAAGTAGCCGGTGACCTGGTAGCCCCAGGAGCCGTAAAACGGATGCTCCATCACCGGCAGGAACTCGACGTGCGTGAAGCCAAGGCGGTTGAGATACTCCGCGAGCGGTTCGGCCATCTCGCGATAACTGAGAGGGCGATTGCTGTCTTCAGGCAGCCGCCGCCAGGAGCCGATGTGCAACTCGTAAATGCTGATCGAGGCGTCGAGGGCGTTGCGGCGGCGACGCCCGGCCATCCATTCGTGGTCGCCCCAGCGATAATTCATATCCCAAACCACCGAGCCGGTCAGCGGCGGCACCTCGGCATGGATGGCGAACGGGTCGGCCTTGTCCACCGCGTAGCCGCCATAGCGTGAGACGATGTGATACTTGTAACGAGCCCCCTTGAGGACGCCGGGCAGGAAGCCCTCCCAGATGCCGGACTGACCGCGCGGCTGCAGCAGATGGCGGCCCTTGTGCCAGTGGTTGAAATCGCCCAGGACCGACACCTGCTCGGCGCCCGGGGCCCACACCGCGAAATAGGCCCCCGCGACCCCGTCAATGGTCATCAGATGCGAACCGAGCTTTTCGTAGAGATTGAAATGACTGCCTTCGTTGAACAGATACAGATCGTCGTCGGTGAGCAGGCTCGGCCCGGCTGGCCCAGCCAGGACGTTCTTGCGCTTCGCTCCGCCGCTTGGCATGCCCGTTGCTCCTCGCAAAGTGACAAGGTGACAAGGTGACAAGGT
>DASPXY010000002.1:0-2697 GCA_035637055.1 Gemmataceae bacterium
CCAGCCTGTCGGAGGATGGATTTTTCGGTCTTCGGATCGAGATCCTCCCTCGGTTTGCCGGCGACGGTCACGGTGCCCGCTTTCCTGGGGTGGTGCAACTGACGATGACTTCCTGTCTGACGCACGACCCTCCAGCCATCCGCTCGCAGCTTTTTCAGGATCTCGCGGACTTTCACGAGAAGCCTCGCTCAGTAGACCCCCACCGTCGTCGTGGCGGCGAAGCCGCGGAACGGCTTGACCCCGCTCACCCCGTCCCAGGGATATTTTTGCGACGGCGGCTCGCGCTCGCCCTCGTCGCGCTCCATGAACCGCGGTATGAACAGCTCCTTCGTCAGCGTCGTCAGCATCACCCGCCCCGTCTGGCCGTAGTTTACCACCTTATTCGGATCGTCAAAGTCGACTACCTGCACGGCGGCGCGCGGCTGCGGGGCATAGTAAGCGATCTTGTAGTTCTGCTCCGGCGTCGGCATGTCGGACGCGGCCAGTCCCATCAGTGTATTGCCATACGTCGGCGCGATGTAGATGCCCGGCCCGAGCAGTTCCTCGATGGCAAAGCGAATCCACTGCGAGGTCATCTCGGTGCCGCCGCAGAAGATGCCGGTGATGCCCGTCTTCGCCATACTGGAGCCTTCCTTCTCCAGACGGGCGGCGAGGGCGTCGAGCAACTTAGGCGTCGTAAACATGCACTTGATTTCGTGGTTCGCCGACAGGACCGTCAGTGCCTGGTCGATGACGTGCTCCTGGTATGCCTTGAGGTGCTCGGTCCAGCCCTTCTTGATGAGTTTGATCACCCAGCGCGGGTCGAGATCGACGCAGAAGCAGATGCCGCCGCGGTACTGGCACAGATGCTCGACGGCGAGCCGCAGCCGGCGCGGACCGGACGGGCCGAGCATCAGCCAGTTCGAGCCCTTGGGGAAGTATTTGTCGGGCAGGGTGGCGCTGAACATCTCGTAGTCGATGCGGAAATCATCGACGACGACTCGGCTCTTGGGGATGCCGGTGGTGCCGCCGGTCTCGAAGACGTAGGCCGCTTTGTCCTTGTAGGCCTTCGGCAGCCAGCGGCGCACGGGGCCGCCGCGCAGCCATTCGTCGTTGAACAGGCCGAACTTTTTGAGGTCGGCGAAACCGCGAATCTCCTTGCGCGGATCGAAGCCGAGTTCCTCGACTTTATCGATCCAGAAAGGCGTGCCGTTATCGACGTCGAAATGCCAGGCGACGATCTCGCGCACGTGGGCGTCGAGCTGTTCGCGGGCTTGTTGCGGTATCATGGTCATTGCGGTAAAGACTCTCCGTACAAAATGTACCAGTTCTGCTCGGCGCGCTTGCGCAGGCCTTCGGCGGCGAGCATACTCGCTGTCGTTTCCTTCAAACGGCGCGTCAGAATCTCCTTGTCGAGTTGCGGCAGCAACATCCGCAGATCGTCCAGATCCTTGGTGCGGACGCTGAAGAGTTTGCTGAGGAAGACATCGTAAACATCGACCAGATAAACTTGCAGATCCCCATAGGCATCCAGGTAGTGCAGGCGATTGTCCCAGCCCGAGGGCAGGTAATGGGACTGAAAATGGGCGAGTTCCAGGCCATACCGCTTCCGGAGATCCTCGAGCAGCGCATGCTGCGAGCGGATCTCCGCGGGCAGTTCGTTGACGACATCGATATCCGTGGTGGACCGTTCGAGGTAGCCCGGTAAGATCAGCGCAATGGACCCGCCGATGGCCAGGCGGAGGCGATGGCGAAGGTGAATTCTGCTGCCCAGCTCGCGAAGGAGTTGTTGCACCTTTTCCGGGTCGGTTTTATCCATGAGCCGCTCCCTGATGGTCGGGAAACCTGGCCGCTCGAAGGATTCGGCACAGATCGCCTCGATCCGCTCCCCTGAGGGAGATCCAGCCAGCCAGTCCCGCGTCCGCTGTTCGCCCCAGTAGTGGCGCAGCGCCTGCACACTATCGCGAATGAGCAGCCGCGTGCGGTAGTCTAACGCCGTCGCGGCGGCCTGACTCTCGACCGCACCGGCAAGGGTGTCCGGATCGATTTCCGGGGTTCCGTAAACCAGGCCCCAGAGGCCGTGTGTCTGAACCGGCATGATTGCCTCACTTCGCGCCGCCGATGGCGAACAACTTCGACCCGCGCGTCCGAATGTACAGCACACCGTTCGCCGCCACTGGCCCACACTGAATCGCCTCGTCGATGCTGATCGTGCGGATCAAGTTCATTTGCTTGCCGTGCGCGAAAATGTGGACGTCGCCGTTGTCGTCGCCGAGGTACACCTTGCCGTCCACCCAGTACGGCGAGCCCCACACCACCGCCTTGAGATCGTACTCCCAGTATTTCGTGCCCGTCTTCGCATCCAGACAATTCAGATAGCCAGTCTCCTCTGGAATATACACCAGTCCGTCGTGGATGGCGGCGGTGCTGATCGTCTGGTTGAAGACTACCGAACGCCCGCTCTTCGGCCGCGGATTGATCTCCCCGCCATGATGCCACACCAGGGCAGAGTTCTTGTTCGCGGGTGATTTCGGGTCAAAGTTGTCCTTTGCTGGCGAGACATCGCCTTTCTTGGTGATGTCGATGCACCAGAAGTGCCCGACGCGCTCGCCGTAGCCGGTGTCGGGCGCCGCCCCGACGCCGACGTACACCTTGTTGCCGTAGACGACCGGTGTGGATACCAGGTAGTTGCGTTTCTCCTTGTCCTTTCCCTTTGGA
>DASPXY010000003.1:0-3807 GCA_035637055.1 Gemmataceae bacterium
GCCCCACGAATAGTCCGAATGCCAATACCACCCGCAGTCGGTCCACAACCAGCGACCGGCATCGCCGTAGGGTCGCCAGGTCGAGTTCCACACCGCCACGGTTGGCCGCCAGCACAGGCCGTAGCTTGGCAGATCGACCCAGGAGCCGTAAGGAGCCAACTCCGTGTAGAAATAGGAAACATTGACCGGTTGATCGAAGCCGGCAACCGGATCGACCCCGCTCGCATCCGCGCTGGGCGCCTCGCTGGGGACGGGCGGCGGGTTGACCGGTGTCGGTTCCGGGGGATTGTTTGCCGGCTGAGGCGCGTTCTTCTGGGGATAAATATTTGGCGCCGGCGCGTTCAACGCCACGCCTGCAGGCAGCGGCTTCACGGCACCGGCGACCTGTCTGCGCGCGGCGACTTCCGGCGAAGAATCGTGTTGAATCATCGTGGTGATCATCGCCGGAGGAGCTCCCAGGTCGTGCAGGTATAAGATGTCGCTCGAACTTATGTCGAAGGCCTCCGTGGAGTTCGTAATGTAAGCCATCAAGACATCCTCGCTCACTCCGGCCTGGATCAGTTTGATCACTTCCGCCAGCGCGGGCGATGGGTTGAGCATTTCCGGCATCGCTGGATTCGTCACCGGGTCCAGGCCTGGCTTGGCCGGTGCCGGTTTGAGGCCTTCATCGCCAGGTGAAGCGGCCGGAGCTTCGAGCGGCGCGGCCGGACTGGCATCGACTTCCGCCTCCCTGGAGCCGGAGGGCTTCGCATCAGCCGGCGTCTGGGCAACAGTTGGAGCGAGATTGGTGAAAGTCGGAATGTCTTCGGCGTTGGCTTTTCCTCCCTCGCGAACCATCCACCACACCAAGGTCGTCAACCCCACACTGAGTGTGGCCACCCGGAGAATTGTCTTCATAACAACAGCCTGTCTGGTAGTGAGTCTATCGCTGCGTTGCGTTGAATCGAGCAAGAATTGAAAGGCACGTCGTATCGACTCTGGCGGGCCTCAGGCTATTCAGCGCGCGCGGCACGCTTGCAGCATGCTCGGAACAACTTGATGTTCAAGCAGTAGCATGCAAAGGAAGCGACCATGTTTCATCATCGTCGCTGATTTTTTCTAATCAGGTGATCCATTTTGTCTAATACTGATTAACTCGGATCGAATCCCGCCGATGTGTTTAGAGTGAATTCGGTACAGTTTTGGACATTTAAGTCGTGGCGCACGAGGGCCGGTCGGAATCTTTTTCTGGCAGCGCTGCTCTGGGCGAGCGCTTCCGCCGCGGTTGCCGCAGAGGAGAACTTCACTACCCTGAGCGTGGGGAAGGACACCTACACCAACGTGACGGTGCTCAACAAGACGCGCACCGATCTTTTCATCAGCCACGCCCACGGCATGGCCAACATCAAGGTGAGGGACCTGGACTCCTCTACTCAAGTGCGGCTGGGCTACGAGTTGGAGCAGCCCAAGCAAAACAGGATGGAGAAGGTGCTCCAAGGTCCCGACATTACCCAGTTCGAGTCTGACCCGCGCGTGCAGGAGTTTGAGGAAAAATTGGCGGAGCAAATTGGAGATACCCTGGAGAAAGTGGACCTGAGAATCGCCATTGGAATAGTGAGCGGGATTGTGCTGCTCTACCTGTGGTTTTGCTTTCTGTGCCGTTCCATTTGTGTGAAGACGAGCAACCCGCCGAGCGCGCTGGTCTGGTTGCCGGTGCTGAAATTAATTCCGCTCTTCAAAGCTGCGGGGATGTCTCCCTGGTGGCTGCTGACGATGTTCCTCCCCCCCATTTCCTTGATCACTTACATCATCTGGAGCTTCAAAATCGTCCAGGCCCGGGGCAAGCATCCGTTGTTCGCCGTGATGCTGCTCTTGCCTGGCGCGAACCTACTCTCCTTCCTCTTCCTGGCCCTCTCCGGCAGCGGCGAGGCAGAATCGACCAACCGGAAGGTAATCTCCCTGCAATCGTCTCCCCGCCGGGACGCCGCCTAAATCGGCGGCAGTTGGCGTCGAGGCTTCGCTCCGTGCTGTTCCCCTGGGCGGCCCGTCTTGCGGACCGGACGGAGGAGGAATCCGGAAGTCAAACCCGCCTGTTGCTTCGGGACGGAATTCTTGTTAATAATTCAATGGCGTGGGTCGTCGCGAGAGGCCGGAATGTCGTCGAACAAAAGGATTCTTATGAAGATGGTAACCGAGGCAACGTTCAACGAACCCGCAGACGCCGAGCCATTGAAGAGGCGTCTGGAGGCGGCCGGGATCCATGCGGAGATCAAGGACGAGCGCAAGCTCCAGAAATACTGGTTCATGTCCGATCCGCTGGCCGGCGTTCATCTGCAGGTGGACCGGGATAAGTTCGAGGTGGCCAGCAGGTATTTGCGGGAATGGGACGAGTCAGAAGGAGTTTTGAAATGTGCCATCCATTGTCCAGCCTGCGGGTCATCGCGTGTCGAATTCCCACAATTCACGCGCAAGTTTTTTTCGCCGGGCTTCTACGCGGTGCTGTGCGCGTTGCACTTGTTCGAAAGACGATTCTACTGCGAAGACTGCCACTTCACCTGGCCGCTCCGCCAGAAGCTCGAGACTCCGACCGATGCGCTGGGTTGGCCGGTGAAGGATAAGAAGCCCGCACCACCCCGCCCACCCCCGGCGGGTTGACTTTTTCGCGCCACAGGTTCGCTGGCGCGCGCGAGAAGTGCGGCGTCGCCACGGAGAGAACGCGAGGCTTGATTCAATGGCAGAGAGGCCGGGCCCAGCTGGAGCCAACCCCTTCGGACCGATCAGCCCGCTCGATACCGGGCTTCGGTTCCGGCCCCGCCACTTTTCGTCACTCCGCGACCGATGTTCGCGGCGAGGTGCTCGCAAATCTTGAAGACTGTCTCGAACCCGTCGTGGGCACCGAGGCCGCTGGCGATTTGCGCGGCGGTCAACTCGTGGCCCTTTTTCTCGGCAAGGTAGGCGAGGACTTTGCCTTGCAACGCGATGACCGCGCCGGCCGCTTTCTTTCCGGCTTCGACGCCGGGCTGATGGTAGGCATTGATGTGGATCAGGCTGGCGTAAAGGCCGACGGCGCGTTCGAACAGGGCGATCAGCACCCCGACGCTGAACGCGCTCACCTCGCGTAACGTGAGCGTAATGCTCTGGCGGCCTTTCTCGTAAAGCGCCTGGCGAGTGCCGAGCAGGAACCCGCTCAAGTAATCGCCGCTGGTCACACCGGGCTCGACCTGGAGACTGTCCTGCGCGCGATCCCGCAGCACCTCGATGAAGAGGGCGAAGAAGTTGAGAACGCCTTCGCGAAGCTGCTGAACGTAGGCGTGCTGGTCCGTCGAGCCTTTGTTACCGTAGACCGTCAAGCCTTGGTTGACGACCTTGCCGTCGAGGTCCAGCTCTTTGCCGAGTGATTCCATGAGCAGCTGCTGCAGATATCTGGAGAACAATTCGAGACGATCCTTGTAAGGCAGCACCACCATGTCTTTGCCGCCACGGCCATCGCCCAGAAAGTACCACATCAGGGCAAGCAGGGCGGCCGGGTTTTGGGCGGTGACCGCCCGGCGGGTGACTTCGTCGCAGGTCCGGGCACCGGCGAGCAGATCGTCCACGTCGAGTGCTTGCAGGGCGGCGGGCAGCAGACCCACGGCACTCAGTTCGCTGGTCCGGCCGCCGACCCAGTCCCACATCGGGAACCGGCGTTGCCAGGCTTTCGCGGCCGCGTATTGGTCGAGTTCGCTGCCGGCGCCGGTCACAGCCACGGCGTGTCGGGCGAAGTCGAGTCCGGCCAGGGTCCAGGCCGCTTCGGCTTCCCGCATGCCGTTGCGGGTTTCCTTGGTTCCG
>DASPXY010000004.1:0-10196 GCA_035637055.1 Gemmataceae bacterium
TGCGCATCTTCGCCGGCAATGTGGACAAGGGCGATACTGAAGAGCGGGCAAGGGCGCGCTGCGTCGAGGCCATTCAGGAAGTGTGCGATCATGCCGGGCAGTTCGGCGTCTACCTGGCGCTGGAGAACCACGGCGGCATCACGGCCACCATCGAACAGATGCTGGCGCTGGTCAAGGCGGTCAAGCACGATTGGTTCGGCGTCAACCTCGACACCGGCAACTTTCACAGCCAGGATCCCTACGCTGACCTGGCGCGGTTGGCGCCTTACGCGGTGACGGTGCAGATCAAGACCGAGATTCACCGTCCCGGTGGCAAAACGGAGGATGCGGACCTGCGAAGGCTGCTGGAGATCCTGCGCAAGGCCAACTATCGCGGTTACGTCGCGCTGGAGTACGAGGCGAAGCCCGAGCCGAAGGAGGCGGTGCCGCGCCACATGGCGACCTTGCGAAAGCTCCTGGGCTGAGTGGGCGACACGTCCGAGACTATCCCTCGCTTACGCTTCGGGCTCGGATCGGTTTTGGCGATTCGCTCGAATAGGAGGGAGCAGCCCGCGTGTCGGTCTGCTTCAGCTGATGTCCCACGGTCGTCTCGGCCGCGAGGCGGCGCGGGCGGCGGTGGCGGTGTCGCGCATCAGTTTCCACGCGCCGCCCACGATCCCCAGACCGGCCACACCCGCGAGCACCCACGGCATCACCGTGCCCATGCTGTCCCGCTCGGAAGCAACTGCTTCCCCTCCATTGCAGGAGTACAAGGGCCGTCAGGTCGCGCCGGCCGGGACTGCCCCGAGCAGTCCCCAGGCAACCAGCGTAAAGGCCACAAATAAGATTCGGAATCGTTTCATCATGGGGTTCCTTCTCTGTTCCGGTGGGATTCTGCGCGCACCAAAGCCTAGAACAAGGTGAGCGCGAGGTCAAACCGTGGGCTGCGTTTGCGTGGAGGGATGCCGCCGGGCAGCGCAACCGCTATCGTGCCCGTGTCGTCGTTGGCGAGTGTCGCGCACGCACGGGAGACCCTCATGCCCCCCGCCCCCGATCAGGACCGGCCTTTTTTCCAGACGAAGACGCCGCGCGAGTGGATCGAACAACTCGGCCGCGCCCCCGCCCCGCAGCGCCGGCAGGCCGCCCTGGCCCTCGGTCAACTGGCGCGGGAGCCGAAGACGGCCGTGCCTGCTCTCACCGAGGCGCTGGGCGACAAGAATGAACTGGTGCGCCGCCAGGCCGCCGAGTCGCTGGGACGATTCGCGGCGAAGGCGAAAGGGGCGGTCGACGAACTGGGCGAAGCGCTCGGCGACGAGAAGGACTTCGTCCGCGAGCAGGCCGCGGTGGCGCTGGGGCGGATCGGCCCCGGAGCGAAGGCGGCGGTGCCGGCGCTGATCGTGGCCCTGAAGGATCCGGTCAAGTACGTGCGGCGGCAGGCGGCCCTCGCCCTGGGACAGGTCGGCCCGGCAGCGAAGAAGGCGGTCGAGGCATTGCTGCACGCGCTGCAGGAACCGGACGAGGATTTGCAGTCGGCGGCGGCGCGCGCTCTCGGGACGATCAGCCCGGAAATCGTCGGCACACTCGTTGAGTCGCTGGCGAGCAAGGACGCACGAATCCGCGCCGGAGCGGCCCGCGCTCTCGGCGAGATGGGGCCGGCGGCGAAGGACGCAGTGCCGGCGCTGCGCAAGGCCCTCAAGGACGCCGACGAGTTGGTCCGGCAGCGCGCCATCCGGGCGCTTGGCAGTCTGGCGGGTCATGTCAAGGCGGCGGTGCGGGCGCTCGGGCAGGCCCTGGCCGACAAGGCGAGCACCGTTCGGAGCGAGGCGGCGGAAGTGCTGGGCGAGATCGGCGCCGCCGCGGAGCCGGCGATTCCTGCCCTGATCGAGACCCTGGAGGACGCGGACGCCGATGTATGCTCGCGGGCGGCGCTGGCGCTGGGCAGCATTGGCCCGGTGGCAGCGCCGGCACTGCTCAAGGCCCTCACCTCCAAGAATGCAGAGGCTCGTGCGCGGGCTGCCGAGGCGCTGGACGAGATCACCCTCGTGGGCATCAGCGCGGAGGCCCTGCCGCAGCTGATCAAGGCCCTCGCCAACAAGGAGGCGTCGGTGCGGGCGTGGGCGGCGCGGGCGCTGGGGCAACTCGGAGCGGAGGGCGCGACCGCGACCGCAGCGCTGGCGAAGGCCCTCAAGGATGCCAACGCCGACGTGCGCCTGGCGGCGACCTCCGCCCTGGGTCAGATCGGCCCCGCCGCACAGAGGGCTGCCCCCGCCCTGACGGCGGCCGCGAAGGATCGCGACCCCGGCGTCCGGCAAGCGGCCGGTGCGGCGCTGGCCCAGGTCGCCCCGAAGGCGGGTGCGGAGTAAACTGGCGAACGGCCGGCGTCAGCCGGCTGGTCCGGCGCGCACCAGCCGGCTGACGCCGTTCGCCAGGACTTGCCAAAATCGCGAGGAGCACCCAGCGAATAGTGTGCGTTTCATGGCAACGGCGTGGCGTTGAAGACGCGGACGGCGCCTTCCTTGTCGCAGATACAGGCCAGCAGGTGGCCATCCGGACTGAACGCCAGCACGCGCGCAGAGCGCGCCGGTAACCGCAGGATGAGCGCCTCCTGGCCGGTCGCGATATCCCAGAGCGTGATGGTCGCGTCCGCAGCGGCCGTGGCCAGGCGACGACCGTCGGGCGTGAACGCCAACGCCGGCACCAACCCGCCGGGGACATACGGGATCTTGAGGTCCGGGTCTGTCGGGTTCTTCTGCCAGTCCGGCGGAATCGGCCGTCCCACCATGCCTCGTGGGTGCGGTAACGAATGGAGAGCGCGCTCGCTGGCCATGTCCCAGATTTTGACCACCCCGTCCACACTCGCGGACGCAACCAGGGAGCCATCGGCATTGCTCGCGACACACTGCACGAACACGGCGTGGCCGCGGCAGGTGCGCAACAGCGCTCCGGTCGCCGTGTCCCACACCTGAACCAGATTGCCTTCCTGGCTTGCGGTGACGACCTTGCTCCCATCTTCACTCCAGGCCGCGCAGGTGAATAGCGGTTGCTTCGACCCCGCGAGGGCGACGGTCGGCAACTTGCCGGTGGGCGCCCAGAGTTCCGCACCCACATCAGACTTGCCCAGGGTGAGGCGCAGGCCGTCCGGGCTGAATCTTGACACCCCGATGCTGGCCCTGGGCGGCACCGAAAATCGTTCGTTGTTGCCGGTTTCCAGATGGGTCACATCCACGACGCTTCCCTGTGGCCGCGGCAACGCGCGACAGACAGCCAGAGATTCGCCGCTCCCCTGGAAGGCAAGGGCCCGCACAATGCCGGGGAGAGCGGGCAGAACGCGGGCCGGAGGTTCCGGTGCCCCGACCTTCCAGTCGCTCAAGGTCCAGAACTGCAACTGGCGTCCGCCGCAGGCCAGGCGCTTGCCATCGCGACTGAACGCCAACGCCGTGAGGGGCGTCTCGGCAACCGGCCAGGTAAGCCCGCCGAGACCGAGGCTGGTATCCCAGATTGTCAGCGAACGATCGAAACTGACAGAGGCCAGTCGCCGACCGTCGGGACTGAACACAGCGCCGCCGATGTGCTGCGTGTGCCCGCGCAGCGCAAGCAGTTCGCGTCCGGTCATGGCGTCCCAGATTTTCAGCTCGGGACGCCGGCTCATCGGCAGGACACCCACGCCCGATGCGGCCACCGCCAACCGTTTGCCGTCCGGGCTGAAGTCCAGCCCTGAGATGCCCCCCGGAAACCCGAGCAGCGCCAACCGCACCTCGCCCTTGTCGGTATCCCAGATTTTGATTTCGCCATTCTCGGTTCCGGTCGCGGGGTCCACGGTGGAGGCGCCCGAGGCGACCCGCCGACCGTCCGGCGTAAAGGCCACCAACGAGACGCTGCCAGTATGGCCACGGAAAACGTGCGTTTCGTGCCCTTCGGGATCCCAGAGTCGCGCCGTCCCATCGAAACTCGCCGAGGCGAGTTGCTTTCCGTCGGGGCTCCAGGCGATGCAGACGACGGCGCTGGTGTGGCGACGGAACGTCAGCAATGGTTCGCCCGTGGCCACGTCCCAGAGGCGGGCTGTGCCGTCGTGGCTGGCCGTCGCCAGTCGCTTGCCGTCGGGAGCAAAGGCCACCCGGGCCACCGCCTCGGTATGCCCCGTGAACGTGCGCAGCAGTTCTCCCGTGGTCGCGTCCCACAACCGCACCGTACTGTTCGGGGCGGTCGCGGCCAGCAACTTGCCGTCGCGGCTGTAGGCGAGGTGCGCGTGGCCACCGGAACCATCCAGGGTGCGGACCTTCTTGCCTTCGAGCGTGTCCCAGATCGCAATGTCGGCCTCGCCCCCCACAGCAAGGTGCCGCCCGTTGGGGTGGAAGGCGACGGTGTGCAGCGGGCCCGCGGCAGGGCCGAGCGTAACCAGGCCGCCCTCACACAGGCGCCGGAGGTAATGCCATTCCCAGGCACGCAGGGCGACCGGACATTCGGCCAGGGTCTTGCGGGCAGTTTCCGGGTCGTTCGCCAGCCAGGCGCGCTCGACGAGGGCGAGCTGGTTCAGGTAGAGGGCGGCCCGGATCTTACCTTCGCGTTCCTGGGCTTGCTCCAGCGCCCTGCGCTCGCCCTCCGCGCGGCGCTCGGCCAGTTCGCGCTGGGCCTGTTCGCCGGCGCGGGCGGCCTCCGCGTCGAGCCATTTCCAGGTAATGAGGCTCAGCGCCGCGACAGTGACCAGCACCAGCGCCGCCAGCGCCGCCGCCAGCCCTGGCTTTCGCCGTGCCCACTTGTGCACCTTCTCCCAGGCCGGCGTTGGACGTGCCGCGATCGGCTTGCCGGCGAGGAAAGCGTGCAGGTCGGCAGCCAGGGCAGCGGCGCTGCTATAGCGGCGGGCAGGCTCCTTCTCCAGACATTTCAGACAGATAGTATCCAGATCGCGTGACAGCCCTGGGCGCAGCCTGACTGGCGGCACGGGCTCAAGGTCGCGGACTTGCAGGAGTGTGTCCATCGGCGTATCGCCGAGGAACGGCGGCCGCCCCGTCAGCAGTTCATAAAGCAGGGCGCCGAGGCCCCAGACATCGGTGGCAGGCCCGGAAGCGCCGCGCGTGGGATCCGCCTGTTCGGGCGCCATGTAGTTGGGCGTGCCCAGTACGTCGCCCGTGCGCGTCAGCACTCCCTTCTGCTCGCCGAGCAACTTGGCGAGGCCGAAGTCGGTGATCCTGGGGACCACGGATCGAGGATCGAGGATTGAGGATCGAGGATTGACTTGGTGTGGTCGATCCTCGATCCTCGATCCTCGATCCTCGATCCGCGACAGGAGGATGTTCGCCGGCTTGAGGTCGCGGTGCAGCACGCCGCGCTCGTGCGCGTGCTGCACCGCCTCGGCCAGAACCGCGACGAGATTGGCGGCGACCTGCGGCGCGAGCGGCTCGCGATGGTCGCGCAGCCACTCAGCCAGCGAAATGCCGGGACAGTACGCCGAGGCAATGTAACAGATCCCGTCGGCCTCGCCGGCCTCGTAAACGGTAACGATGTGCGGATGGTCCAGGCCGGCAGCCGCGCGTGCCTCCTTCTGGAAGCGCGCCTTCAGGGTCGGTTCGAGCAGTACGTTGGGCCGCGGCAGTTTCAACGCCACCTCACGGCCGAGGTCCGGGTCGAAGACCAGGAACACCACCCCGAAGCCGCCTCGTCCCAACTCGCGGCGGATCTCGAAGCGGCCGACATGGGACGGATACCCCGTCGGCGGCGTGGCGTTCGCGGGGGTGATTGTCGGGGGGGGCGAGTCGGCGGGCCCGGCGTGGCCCGAGGGCCAGACACCACGCAGCAACCGCATGCAGTCGAGGCGGCGCTGCAGCTCCGTTGCGGCGGCGCCGAACTCAAGGTCGGGAGGCAACTGCCCGGCGGCGAGCGCCTCGTCGCATTGGGCGGCCAGTTCGAGCCAACGCTCGTCCAGCGACTCGTCGCGCTCGGGGTTCATGACGGAGTTTCCAGCTCTTGCTGCAACCGCTCCAGGGCTCGCCACCAGAGTTTTCGGGCCGCCTCGGCGGAGCGCCCCATCAGCCGGCCGATCTCCTCGAACGGGAGTTGCTCGCGATAGCGCAGCAGGATGGCGCGGCGATAATCCTCCGGCAGGCGCTCCAGGAGGCGTTCGACGGCGGCCGCCTGCTCGCTGGCCATCATCTGCACACTGGGAGTAGGGACGTCGTCGGCGAGGTGAGCGGTGTTGGCCGTGTCGTCCGTCTGGAGGGCGACTTCCTTGGCCAGGCCGCGTTTCTGCGTGTAGCGGTACCGGCGGGCGAAGTTCGCGAGCCGGTGCAGGAGGAGGGCTCGCAGCCAGGCCCGCAACTCGGGCTCACTGCCACCGTGAAAGCGCTCGAAGTCTTTGTGCGCTTCGAGGAATGCTTCCTGGACGAGATCGGAGGCGCCGCCTTTCGCTCGCAAGTCATCGCCGAGTTCTCGTTCGGCAACGAGGAGCAGGTACGCGCGGCAGGATTCCAGCACCTGGCCGAGCGCTTCTTTCGAGCCGGCGCGGGCCGCGGTTAGCAGGTCGGCGTCTTGAGAGTCGGACTCCGCCATCCCTCACCTCTCCGAGATCTAGGTTGGAGGGACGCAAGCACGTGCGGCGCGGTTCGCCAGCCGTTGGTCCCGCCCACTTCGGCTCCAGTATACCCACAGCGCCGACAGCGGGTCAACAAACCGCAAGCTAATTGCTGAACAGGGCCGAGCAGATCCGTTGTCAGCACGGTCGTGAGAGGTGATCCCCGTTGCAGGGAGGACTCATTCGGGCTGAAGATGAAGCGTGTAGTCCCACAGTTTCAAGTCGTCGTCCCACTCCCGTTCGAGGCGAAAGGAACGGTCAAAGACGCGGGAGCGCTGCCAGCCATCGCGGTTCGGAGCGGCCACGTATCCGGTTTTCCGCCAGTGGAGGATCTGGAAGACGATTTTCTCGCCGCGCGCATCGATGAGCCAGTATTCCGGGATGCCGGCCTTGTGATAAGCGGCTCGCAACCTTTGGGTATCCTTCTGGACGGAACTGTCACTGACAATTTCCATCACCCAATCGGGCGTCCCTTCCACCTCGACCGACTGCCCTTCGCCCTTCGGTCGCGGGACGAACCGGACGCGGCCAGTCCGCAGGCTCTCTCGCGTCAGGAAGACCGCATCCGGGTTGTTGGAAACCTCGGCGGCCTCGTTGGTGATGAGCACTCCGTCCAGGTAGAACTTGCCGAGTTTTGCCTCGTGGTTGATGGCCATCAGGACGAAACACACCTGCGCCTTGACGGCCGCATGGGTTTGCACTTCTTCCTTGCTCATGTCGATGTCGATCTCCCCACGAATGAAGGTGACGCGCAGCTTCTCGGGAAAGTCGTCGGACGTTACCCAGGCGCGAAAGCCGGCAAGCGTCGTCGCATCGGCAGGGATGCGCAAAGCCAGCAACTCCGGGCTCGACTCAGCCCAACCCGCGGCACGTGGGGAGGAAGGAACGGTGGAATGTGTTGTCGCCATGTTCGATGGTCCATGTCCAGAAACAGCAGGCACCTCGATGGAAAGCCTGTCTGCATCATTGCAACAATCGCAGCGCGCCGCCAGAGTGGTTGCCTCAAGCCGCCTTGCGTTTCTCGTCCTGCTGCAGGTTGAGCAACGTCCGCACTGCGTACGGCGTCTTGCCCTGGCTCTCGAAGTACGTTCGCGTCAGCACCTCGCCGATCAGCCCCATCGAGATGAACTGCACGCCGATCACGACGAGCATCGCACCAACCAGCAGGAGCGGGTTGCCCGTCATGAACGGGCCACCGTGATGCTTCATCCAAATAGTCGCCAAAAAGCTCAGTATCCCCAGGCCGATCGACAGCAGCCCCGCCATGCCCATCACGTGCATCGGCCGCGTCAGGTAGCTGTGCAGGAACTTGACCGTGATCAGGTCCAGCACCACGCGAAACGTCCGCGTCAGGCCGTACTTCGTTTTGCCGGCAGTCCGCGGATGGTGCCGCACCGGAATCTGTGCCAGGCGCCCGCCGCACTGCTGGGCCAGGACCGGGACGAAACGATGCATCTCGCCGTAGAGCGGCAGCCCCTCGGCGAGGTCGCGCCGCATCGCCCGCAGGGTGCAGCCCATGTCCTTGATCTGTACGCCGGTCACCTTGCGGATCAGCCAGTTGCCCAGCAGACTCGGGATCTTGCGCACGAGCAGTTTATCCTGCCGGTTCTCGCGCAGGCCAAGTACCGCGTCGTAGCCCTCGCGCAGTTTGTCGAGCAGTCGCGGGATGTCCGCCGGGTCGTTCTGCAGGTCGCCGTCGAGGGTCACCAGGATGTCGCCGCTCGACCAGTCGATCCCGGCCTGCAGGGCAGCCGACTGGCCGAAGTTGCGCCGCAGCCGCACCGCCTTGACGCGCCCGTCGCGGGCGGCCAACTCCTCGATCACCGCGAACGAGCCGTCGGTACTGCCATCATCGACAAAAAGGATCTCATAGGAGAGGCCCAGCGGCGCCAGCGCCCGCACGAGGCGCTCGTCCAGCGGCCGGAGGTTGTCGCGCTCGTCCTTGATCGGGATGACGATGGACAGGTCCATGATGGCGTTGCCCCTTTGAAACAGTTTCGGGCGTATGCAAAACCCCTCCCCGCAGCGGAGAGGGGGAGAAAAGAAGAAGCGTGTGGCTTGCTCCCCCTCTCCGCTGCGGGGAGGGGGTTGGGGGGGGAGGGGTTTTGCATACGCCCGAAACGGCGACATCCTGTTACGCCGCTGACCGCCGCTCGCCGACCGTCATCGGCTGCTCGATGATGTCCGGCGCAGCCTGTGTCTCCTCCGCGGTGATCGTCGCGGCGTCGGGCCGTGCGTTGCGGCCGAAAAGGTACACCAACCCGCCCGCCAGGCTGACGACGACATAAACCGAGAACCAGAGCAGAGCCAGCGCCGTCGCCGTCCCGTCGCTGACTTGCAGATGCGCCAGGAACAGGACCATGCTCCACTCGCGCACGCCAGTACCGTTCACACTGATCGGCAGCATCGTCAGCAGCGACACCATCGGCACCATGATCCAGTAGTAGGCGAACGGCACCGGCGCGCTGATCGCCACGCCGATGAGCCAGACGATCACTACATTGGCCGCCTGCACAGCCAACGACATCAGCGTCGTGCCCACCAGGACGCGCGGCGAACGGACGACGGCCAGGGCATCGCGCAACTTCGCCCGCCGCGCTGCGCCCTTCTCGCCGTGGCCCGCCAGCAGAGGCACCGTCGCCAACCCGAGCAGGGCACAGCCCGTGGCGCCCCAGACGAACCACGAGACCCAGTTCGGCAATTCCAGCGGCGAAACCACCAGCGCCACGCACGACATCACCAGCAGCACCAGCAGGCCGCTAACGCGGTCCAGAAAAACGCTGACAAACGCCGTCAGCCGGCGCCCCGAACGGCTATCGAGATACCACGCGCGGACCACATCGCCGCCGACGGACGTTGGCAACAGCAAGTTGAAATACATGCCAATGAAGTAGATCCCGGTGAGCTGCCCGAACGAACGCTGAAAGCCGAGCGCCCGCGCCAGGTACGCCCAACGCAGCGTACTTGCCGCCTGGGCGAGCAGCAGCAGGGCCACCGCGGCCAGCCACAGTTCCAGGCGCAGGTACGCGAACGCCTCGCCTACTTTCGACCATTCGGTCTTGATGGCGACCAGGGCCAGCAAGACCACGCTCACGCCAATACGGATGAACTTACTCACTGACTTCTCCGGAAGGATGAAGGCTGAAGGATGAAGGATGAAGAAGAACGGGTTCTGATTCATCCTTCAGCCTTCAGCCTTCATCCTTCACAATGAGCTCCTCTTCCAGCGGTTCCGAGCCGGTCTGGAAAAACCAACAATGCTGTTCGTCCGCCAGGTCCACCATCAGGCGATACCGCCCTGGCCGCTCCAGCGCGGGCAGGACCACCGTCAACTCGATGCTCTCGCCGGGCTTCACCTCGGCGTCGCGCAGCCCTGACTTGACCATTACAATCTGACGATCTTCAATATCCCAGACATGAACGCCGACGTGAAAGCCGGCGTTCATCGTCGGGCGGAAGCGCCACGGTCGGGCGCTGCGGTTGCGGGCCCGCACTTGCAGGGCGGTCGGCTCGCCCACCTTCGCCCGAAGAGGGACCGGCGTGAGAATCTCCAGGTCGGCGCGGCAGGCCCCGGCGCCGTATTCGTGCAGTGCCCAGTGCCGAAATACCGCGCGCGCATGCGTCTTCCCCTGGGTCCGCAGCCAATCACTAT
>DASPXY010000005.1:0-9700 GCA_035637055.1 Gemmataceae bacterium
TGTCAGCCGTGGAACCAGTCGCCGATCGTGCGGGCCATGTGGCGCGCGGCCCGCGAGGATCTTCGCGGCGCCGACGGCCCGAAAACGCTGCTCGTGATCACCGACGGTATGGACAACCGTTTCGCCGAGGACAAGCTGCTCAACCGCGACAAGAAAGGCATCGGTCCATTCCTCGCTGCCAACTTTCGCGATATCAAAATTCAGATTATCGGCTTCAAGTTCGCCGGCGGCGAGAAGGAGAAGGCGATGGAGCAGTTTCAGGAGATCGCACAACTCCCCATCAAGGGCGAGTTCGCGACGGTCGAGGACGTGCCGAACCTCGTCGATCGGATGATGCGGAGCGTGGTGCGGCGTGGGCTGAGCTATCGGGTGATTCGCGAGGACGACCACCCCCTCGCGGACCAGCCCGACCCGCGCGACGTCAGCGAGGGACAGGCGAACGAGCAATGGCTGCCCGGAGGATTGCGGCCAGGCACCTACACGGGGTTGCTCGACGTGCGTGGCGCGCTGCCCGCGAGGGTGCAACTCGACCGTGGCGACCTGTTGTTGCTGGAGGCGGTCCCGAGTAAGGCGGGCGCGCTGAGGCTGCGGCGTGCATTGTGGTCCGAGACGGTGCTGGCCGCGCCGGTCGCCGTGGAGCAACACGGCTGGCGGCTGGCGGTGCTGGAGAACCGGCTTGTGAAGGAGCGCGGCCTCGAAATGCTGCTGACGCTGGAGACACGGACAACAGCACTCCCTGTGCTGCAACAGGTCAAGCCGGCCCTGACGTGGATCGACGTGACTCCGGCAGAGGGCAAGGCGCCCTTCCATCGGCGCTGGCGGTATCACTATGGCTATCCGGCGCCGGCGTGGAGCGTCGAGTCGCCGCTGTGGCCGGCGGTCGGCGACAAGGCGCTGGCGACGCCGCAGGTGCGCGTCTGGTGGAGCGAGACCTTGCCGCCGTCGGCGATGGCGGTGGTGGAGCGCGACGTCGATTTCAAGCGGCCGGGCGATCTCGTCGATCGAACCGTGCGCGTGGGCGATGGCGAAGTGGTGATCGAGAGCGTGCGCGTGGAGCAGCGACGCGTCGAGACGCGGCAGCCAACGCACGCGCGCGAGGGCAAATTCGAGGTGAAGTCGTGCCTGGTGGTGCGTGTGCGGCACAGTCCCCAAAACCCGGTGCAGGTAAGCGTCGAAGGGCTGGAGCCGGCCCCTGCGGGGGAGGAGCATCGGTACTATGGCGGAGCGGGTAAGTACACGGCGTTGTTCTGGTCGGTGACGGCGGACCAGGCGGACCTAACGCTGCGCCGTCTGAAGTTGGTGTCGCTGGCGGCGCTGAAGCGGGAGGCGGTCAAGGGGGAGTCTGTGATCGAGGTGAAGAACCTGCGCGAGCCGCAGAAGGCCGATTTCCGGCCGCCCGAGCCGGTGGAATTGACGCCCGACGACCGCGATCAGACGCCGGCCGCACCGGGGTCAGGGCCGAAGACAACGCCGTTGCTGTTGCCCGCGCCGCCACTGCCGACCACGCCGGTCTCGTTAGGGAGCGAGGCGGGGCCTTATCTGCCGCCCGCGCCTGTGGCATTGCCAACTTCGAGGCAGCCGTCTGGGGCGGCCTCGCGACCACGATGACAAGACGCTCGCCGTGGGCGACGCGGATGCGCCAGCGCGAAGCCATACCCTCGCCGTTGACGCCAACACCCATTGCTCGCTCCCGCGTCGATTCCGCGCGCCCACAGTCTTGATTTCCACTCAGGCTTGGGGCTGGCGGATCTGCGGTGTTCGGCAACCCCGGCAGTTGCGTAAGCACCGAGCATTATCCGGTGCTTATGCAACTGGCGCGCAACATAAGCACCTAGTTCGGATTTGCGGATCGCTATTATCGCTAAAAGGCGCGTGGCGGGGATGTCTCCTTGTGCGACCGCTCAAGTCGCCAGAAGCGCCAGCCTGGCGCGAACAACCCGACCGCCAGCAGCACGCCCGCGGTCAGCGGGGGAAGATTGGGCTCTACAGCCATCGCCAGCGCCAGCAGGCCGCAACTACACGCCAGTGGGTAGAACGACCCGCCCAGGATCGCCGCCGTGCAGCCGAAGCCGATGCCGAACTCCAGCAGCGCCAGCGGCAGCACCGCGTGCAGGATCCCCACGCCCCCGGCCGTCGGCTCCCTGACTAATTGAATCGCCACGGTCAGGATGATGCCCAGCGCCACCACGCTCCAGACCTGTCGCAACTCTCGCTCCAGAGGCGTCAGCGGCGGCCCCTGCCGCACCCGAAAGTACCATAACGGAGCGAACAAGGTCAAATTGCCGGCAATCAGTACGAGGAGATAGAGCCAGCCCTGATCGATCCGCAGCCATTGCATCGCGCTCAGCACCAGCGACACCAGCAGTACCTGGACCGCCTGGCATACGAAGACGCGGCCCCAGCGGGCCATCAACTCGGTGTGGCGCGTTTCACGCAAGAGCAGCCGCAACAGATGCAACCGCGTCCGGCTGTCCGCCAGCACCGGCTCGCCTTGCAGGTACGCGGCCAGGTCTTCCGCCAGCGCCAGCGCGCTCGGATAGCGGTCTGCGGGCGATTTTTCCAGGCACTTCAGGCAGATCGCTTCCAAGGCAGGCTCGACCGTGCGGTTATGAACGCGGAGGCGGTCAGGTTCGCGCTCCAAGACCTGCAGGAGCAAGTCCAGCCGATCCTCGCTGCGAAAGGGCGGCCGGCCTGTGAGCAGTTCGTAGAGGATCGCCCCCAGCGACCACACGTCACAGGCCGGCCCTACCTCGCGGCTTCTGCCGGCGGCCTGCTCCGGTGCCATGTACGCGGGCGTGCCGAGAACGTCGCCGCTCTGCGTCTGCGCGGCGGTCCCGTCCAGGCACTTCGCCAGGCCGAAGTCGGTGATCTTCGGAGTCCCGTCGGCGGTCAGCAGCACGTTGGCGGGCTTCAGGTCGCGATGGATGATGCCCTGCTCATGGGCGGCGTGGATCGCCCGCGCCAACAGTTCAAGCAGCCGCGCCGCCTCGCGCGGTGAGACTCCGTCCCGGGCGATGCGGTTCGCCAGGCTGCCGCCCTCGACCAACTCCAGGCAGAAAAAGGGCAGGCCGTCGTGCTCGCCGACCTCGTAGATCTGGACGATGTTCGGATGCCGCAGGCGGGCGACCGCCTCGGCCTCGGCGCGAAAGCGGGCGAGGGCCGGCGCCGCGGCATGGGCTCGCGCTCGCAGGGTCTTCAGGGCGACAAGCCGGTTGAGCTTCAGTTGTCGGGCCTTGTAGACGACACCCATCCCCCCGGCGCCTAGCTCCTCCAGCACTTCGTAGCCGGGAATGCTCAGGCGCCGCACCCCGCCGAGTTCGGTGGCGAGACACTGGCCTGTCAGGCTCTCCGGCAGCGGCCCCCTGACGGGAGAAGCGGCCCCGTCGAGCAGATGAGCCATCGCTTCGAGGCCGCGAATCTCGCGCCGGACTTGCTCGGTCAGGTGGGGGCAGTCGCGGCAGAGTTCCTCGACGGAAACGGTCTCGCCTGCACCGCGCAGCTGCTGCCAGCGTAACAGCAACTCGGTGACCTGCCCCGCACGAGACATCGCTCGCGCCCTCCGGGTTCGGGGGTTGGTTCGTAGTCCCGCCTTTAGGCGGTTGCCGCCGAAACCGCCTGAAGGCGGGACTACGAACCAAGACGGCTCCTGTTACTTCTACTTCTCCTTGCCCTTGCCGATGTGTTGCTCCAGCAGCCGGCCCAATTCCTGGCCACGGGCGTTCAGCGAGACGACCCGGCCTTCGCGGTCAACCAGAATCGCCTGCGGAATGCTGAGGATGCCGTAACGCTTCGACAGCGGCCCCATGCCCTCCGGCGCCCGATCGTGGATGGACGTCCAGGGGAGTTTCTCCGCATCGAGGAACTTCTCCAGGGCCTGGGTGTTGGCGTCCACGCTCACCCCGAGGATCTCGAAGCCCTTTTCGCGGTACTTCTCTAACATCGCCTTCATGTTGGGGAACTCCGCCCGGCAAGGGCCGCACCACGTCGCCCAGAAGTCTACCAACACCACCTTGCCGCGCAGCGACTTCAAATCCAGTTCCTTGCCGTCGAGGGTCTTGCCCTTGACCTCCATTTCCTTACCTGGCAGTGTTATCCGCCGGCCAGCCCCCTCGAGCAGTTGCCCCAGTTCGGCCGCTTTCGGATCGGCGGAGGCGGCGACTGCCTTGCCCAGACCGCTGTACGCCTCGGCGGCCAGCGCGGGAACGCGGAACTCCAGGCCCTGAGCTACCTCCATGGCAATCTGGGCATCTTGCGGAGTCAGCTTGTCCTTCTTGTCGCTGAAGTGCTTGATGAGGTCGGCCAGGATCTGTTTCTGTTCCGCAGGCGGGCTGGCGAAAATGGTCTTGGCACGCCCAATGAGCGCATCGGCCGCAGTGGCTTCGGTAATGACCAGGGTGTATTTGCCGGTCTGGTTCGGGATGAACGTCGTGGCAATGAGGCGATATTCGTCGTCTTTTTCCGCCTTGAAGATGATGCGCGAGTTGAGGTTGCCACCGCTGTCGTCGTCGAAAGCCAACTGCTTGCCGGTGGAATCTTCGAGCCGCAGAAACGCATCGAAGCCCTGGCTGCGGCCGATCAGGTCGATGCGATACGTCTTGCCGGCGACCATCTTGTGCTTGTGGACCTTGTGGAAACTGTCCTTCCGAACCTTGTCCTTGGCATCGTCGTTGGTCAGTTCACCCTCGACGCGGAACTCCTTGCCGTTCTCTTTTTTGTCGCCCGCCGCGGCGGAAGGGACGGCGAGGAGGGGCGCCCCGGCGAGGAGCCAGAGGGCCAGGAGCGCGGGCTTGCTGCACATGGGTTTCTCCTTTGTGCGGGAAGAAGAGATGTTGGAGCGAAGAATCGGGTCTTCGGAATCTGGTGCCCGATTCGCTTCGGAGTCAGTGTATTCGCTCGGCGCGTGGCGAACACACAAAATCCCGCAGAGGTGCCGTCTCTCTCAGTACCGAACTTCCAGCGTCACGCCTGGCCCTTCCGACATGACTCCCGGTGTGATGTGGACCCGTCCGCGTGCATCCTGCGTTTCGTTCACCGACCGCACCGCCACGTACGCCATCCACCAACCCAGCGCCACCTGCGAGAAGTAATGCCGATCCTCGTGGAAGCGCGACCAGCCCGTGAAGAACGACCCGAGAATCAACGGATATTTGATCCACGGATTATCCGTCATGGCGGCGGCGGTCAGGAATGGCACCGCGCCGACGAACGTGTGGCCGCTAACGCCGTGAATGTCCTGGAACGGCTGCCACCCGGAGTGGCCGCGATCCGGCCGCGAAGCGCCGAGCAGGAAATACTCCGCGATCACCGGTGGAAAGCCGACCGCGATGGCGCGCAGCGAGCGGTTGCTCCACTCCCACAGGCCGCCATCGGTATCGTACCCCTCCGGTGCATGGCCCAGCAGCGCCGCGCCCTCAAGAGCGAGCGGAAATACTACCCAGAGCTGACCTCCAATGTTCCCAACTTCGGCAAGGCGACTCACGGCAGAACTGTTGACTCGGCTCTGATACCAGCGGCGCAGGTGTTCGTCGGCGGTGGTGTTGGCGAGCGGTGCGGCCGCGGCGATGCCAAGGCCGACCAGCGCCATATTGCCCCAGGTGTAGTAGTTTCTGTAGTCTTCCAGCGACAGATCGACGTCGTGAGCCAGCCGGTCCCAGGCATCGACCGCAGGCGGCTCGGGCGCTTCAAGAGGCGGTGTCGAAACCCCTCCCCCCGACCCCCTCCCCGCAACGGAGAGGGGGAGAGAAGAAACCCTGTTTGTCTTGCTCCCCCTCTCCGTTGCGGGGAGGGGGTCGGGGGGAGGGGTTGGCTTGCTCCCCCTCTCCGTTGCGGGGAGGGGGTCGGGGGGAGGGGTTGTCTTGCTCCCCCTCTCCGTTGCGGGGAGGGGGTCGGGGGGAGGGGTTTTTTCTTCGCTGGTAAACTGCGCCGGCGAGGCAACGGCAGCCGGCCGCGGCTCGGGCGGAAGACTGGTGGGAACGGGCAAACGGGGCGGAGCGGCACACGCCTGCAAGGACAGGAACAGCACCGCGGTGCCCAGGAGTGACGCTTGCCGGGAGCCTGCAACGGCCATCATCAGAAACTCTCCGGCCAGGACGGTGTTGTCGAACGGCGTCCGATCTTCTCCTTATCGACACCTGCGGCCGTCGCTCTGCACTCTCCGCGTTCTGGCCGCTGCCGCCCGCGTCGATATGATGAAGTCGAACCCGCCCGACGAGGCCGTCATGAATAGTCGGCAAGCCCGCCTCGTCCAGGATCTGGAAGGTGCCGTGGAAAAGCCGCCGGGTTTTCCTTGGCCATGCCGCCGTTTTGTGCGAAACTCGTTCCCGTGCCCTGGCTCACCGCGAAGGTACACACCCCGAGGTATCGACCGTGGCGACCGCTGCCGAACCCAAGGCCGAAACGAAAGACAAACGCCCCAATAGTTCCGCTTTCAAGGTCGTCCCCGAGACGCGGGCGCTGCGCGACCGCGTGCGCGCCGCCGCCGCCGACTTCGGCAAGACCCTGGACCGTGGCCGCCCGCTGACCAAGCAGGGCTTGCGCGAAATGGCCGAGGGCCTGCTGCAGCGCATGGGCCTGAGCGAGCAATACCTCGGTTTCATGATGGTCGCCATCACGAATGAATTCTGGCGCGAGCAGGTGTCGGCGGTCGATTTCAAACGCCGCCTGCTGCTGTTGCCGCACTGCCTCAAGCATGCCGAGGGCTGCCCGGCCGACTACGACGAGTTCGGCCTCGACTGCAAGAAGTGCGGCGCCTGCTCCGTCGCCGATTTCAAGGTCAAGGCGGAGGAACTCGGCTACAAGGTGCTCGTCAGCGAGGGCACGCCGATCGTCCTCAAGATCATCGTCAGCGGCCACGTCGATGCCATCGTCGGCGTCGCCTGCCTGAACGTGCTGGAAAAGGCGCTCGACAAGATCCTCCTGGCAGGCGTCCCCTGCGTCGCAGCGCCGCTGCTGTCGAGCAACTGCCGCAGCACCTCGGTTGATGACGATTGGGTATCCGAATTGATCGATTTGCGCACCGAACCGCCGCAGACGAAGACGAAGACCTACGTCCACCTGCTGCGCGCTGCTCATGAGGTCTGCGAAGAGCCGGGGCTGGGAAAACTGGCGCCGCGCAGCCGGACCAAGGGGCCAGCCACCGACCCGCTCGCGGTGCATGAAGGCATTGCCTACGATTGGCTCGGCCAGGGCGGCAAGCGTTCGCGGCCGTTCATCACCCTCGCCGCCTACGACGCTCTCAAGGGAGCGCCCGGCACCCTCGCCGCCGACAAACTGGACTTGCCCGATTCGGTCCGCCGCACGGCCCTCGCCATCGAGGCGTTCCACAAGGCATCGCTGGTCCACGACGACATCGAGGACGACGACACCTTCCGCTACGGCCGCACCACGCTGCATCGCCAGTACGGCGTCGGCACCGCGATCAACGTCGGCGATTACCTGCTCGGCCTCGGCTACCGCCTCGTCGGCCGCGAACGCAAGGCACTCGGCGGCGATTGCGCCGCGGACATCCTCGACCGCCTCGCCGACGCTCACCTCAAGCTCTCCGAGGGGCAGGGCGCCGAACTGCTCTGGCGCGACGCGAAGGACAAGACGCTGACTGCTCTCGATGCGCTGAAGATTTACGCTCTCAAAACGGCGCCTGCGTTTGAGGCGGCCCTCTACGCCGGGCTGCGCCTGGCGGGACCGGCCGAGAAGTACGAGAAAACCGTCGTCGAGTTCAGCCGGCACCTCGGCGTCGCCTTCCAGATCCTCAACGACCTCAAGGACTGGGAGGGCGACAGCGATAACAAGCTCGTCGCCGGTCAGGACGTCCTGGCCGCGCGCCCGACGCTGCTGCTGGCGCTGGCCCTCGAAGGCTCGACCGGCGCGGCGAAGGAAGAACTGCTGGCGCTGCTTCACCAAGCCCACGGGTCGCAACCCGGAGGCTTCGTGGAGCGCGTCCGGCATCTGTTCACCTGCGCCGGCGTCTTCGACAAGGCGGAGAAACTGGTCGAGAGGTATCGCGCCCGCGCTGAGGCCGTCGCCGACGAGGTCGAACCCACCGAGCTGCGCGAACTGCTCTATTACCTGGTCGATAGCGTCCTCGACCGCCAACCCCCTGCGCCGCCGCCGGAGCCGGTGCAACTGCTCCAGCTATCCTTATGAGTGCGCCTGCGCCGCGCCCCAATCCCGACATCCGTGGCCTGTTCAGTCTGTTCCCGCCGACGGAGTTCCTGGCCCGCTCCGAGCTGGTGGCACCAGAGGAGTTACCGGAGCCTTATTATGGGCTACTGGTCCACGAGCACCACATGACCGTCACGGTCGAGACCTACCACGGCGACGCGGTGGACGTCGAGATCCTCGAAGAGCACCGCGGCCAGCACGCCTACGCGCGCAAGATCCTGCTGCGGCTCAGGCAAAGTCGGCGCGTGGTGCTGTTCGGGGTGGTGCGCGTGCATTTCCGCTACTGCAATCCGGCAGTGCGTGACGAGATCCTCGGCGGCCGAATACCGCTGGGGCGCGTGCTGATCAATCACAACGTCCTGCGGCACGTCATGCCGACCGCCTTCCTGCGCGTGACGCCGGCGCCGTCGCTGACGCGCTGGTTCGGGCTGGGCGAGCCGCGGCCGACCTATGGTCGCCTGGCCCTGATCCAGTGCGACGAGCGGCCGGCGGTCGAGGTACTGGAGATCGTCACGCCGGAATGAACCATCCTAAACGAGCGGCGGGGTTTATCCCCGCCGTCTGGACGGCGGGGATAAACCCCGCCGCTCATCACGCGAGGATCGTAGCATGTCCCGCCTGTTTGCCTTGTTCCCCCTGCTCCTCGCCCTGCTCGTCGGCTGCACCGAGGGCCAGAAAGCCAACCCGGCAACACGTGCTGCCTCCCTCTACGAGCGCCTCGGCGGCGAAAAAGCGATCGCCAAGGTCGTCGATGACTTCGTCGCGAATGTCGTCGCCGACAAGAAGATCAAGAAGAAGCACAAGGACCACTTCGAGAAAGGCGACGTTGCCGGTCTGAAAAGGAAGCTGATCGACCAGATCGGTCAGGCCACGGGCGGGCCGCAGAAATACACTGGCAAGAACATGAAGGACGCCCACAAGGGCTTGGGGATCGACGACGCCGATTTCGACGCCCTCGTCGCCGACCTGCGCAAGGCGCTGGACGACAACAAGGCCGCCGCCGCCGACCGCGACGAACTGCTCAAAATGCTCGCCCCGATGCGTGCGGATGTGGTCGAGAAGGCGGATCCAGAAAAATGACCGCGGGGACGGCCCGTGCTGTCCGATTGCTGCCACGGGAGGATCAACGATGAGGTTCTGGTTTGGTGCGACGACCGTCTTGCTGGCGGCGACCTTCGCAGGCGCCGGCAATGAGGAGTTGGAGGCACTCGCGCGCGATGTCCTGAAAACCGGCAAGGAGTTCACGACCACCCTGGGAACAATCAAGGACAAGCAGACCGCTGAGGCCGCCAAAGCTCGTCTCGTCAGCGTTTTCAAGCGGCTGCAAGGATTGGAGCAGAAACGGAACGGGCTCAGCCCCGCCCAGCAGAAAATCCTGCAGGAGAAGCACGGGAAAGAACTGGCGGCGACAATCTCACTCGAGATCGTCTTGAAAGAATCCGCGAGGCTGAAGAAGTTGCCCGGCGTCCTGGAGGTATTCCGGGGCACCCAGTTGCTCTGGGATTTCTTCGGGGTGTCACGCGGCGCCGCGGTACGAGCG
>DASPXY010000006.1:0-5315 GCA_035637055.1 Gemmataceae bacterium
TTGACCTGCTGGGCGGTCAGCGCCTTACCCTTCTTGTCCTCAGCGACCGTCGGCAACGGGATGAGCTTCTGCACAGCCACGGCGTAAGTCGTCGTCAACATGAAGAAGATCAGCAGCACCAGACAAACGTCAATCAGGGCGTTCATGTCCAGGCGCGTCTCGTCCTCTTCGCGGCGCGGCGGCGGCTCCAGGTCGGCGGCGACCTCGGCGAACTGCGGGTGATTCTCAAGCGCCACCCAGGTCGCATCGCTGGGGCCCATCACCTCGTCGGTCGGCTCCCACAGGCCGTCGCGCAACCCCTCGACGACCTGAGCCAGTGTCAGCCCCTGAATGAACTTCGGCGATCCCTCATGACGGATTTTCCAGGTCATGCGTGGCCCTCGTATCCACAAAAGCCCACGGGCCGCGGCCCGTGGGCTTGGGGAACCTCACTGTGGCTCGCTTACCTCGCCCGAAATGACGAAATTGACTCGGCTGCTGTCCGCCTTCGCTCGCTCCGCGTTAATCGCCCGTTCGAGCTGCCGCAGGTCGCGCATCATCTCCTTGACCAGATCGTGCGGTAACTCCTGGTCGGCACGGATTCGCACGCGCACCTCGCCGCCGAAGCCGGTCAACTCCTTCTTGAAGGCCGCATGCACTCCCTCAATATCCTTGCCCGGCGGCCGAATGTCGCGGTTGTCCTTGCCGAACGAGTAACGCAGTTCACCCTGTTTGTCCTTGTCAATGCCGATCCAGAAGGAGCCTTCTTTGATCTGTGCCAGTTGATGCTTGGCCGGCGGCGTATCGATCGCCGAGAACAGCCCCGCGTTGACCGCCGCCGTCATCATGAAGAAGATCAGCAGCACCAGCGTGATATCGATGAGCGGAATCATGTCGGGGTCGTCCTCCTCGTCCTGTTGCCGTCGCCGCGACGGCAACACATCGGCTTCGACCGGCTCCAGCGCCTCGGCCTGGTCTTCGACCCGAAACGGCTCCGGTTTGGGGAAATAGACGGCGACCGCGGGAATGTCGGCGAGTTGATACCATTTGGGGGTGCCGGAGGGCTTCGCCCGATCCTCGGGCAAGAGCCGCCCCTGCTGGATCCAGTCGGTGACCGCCGTGAACGGCACTTCGCGATAGACCGTGTTCGTCTCGACGACCCAGACATCGAGGAACCGCCGTTTCTCGGCCATGACGAGCACTCCCTCAAACCCCGGTCGAACCCTGGAGCGCGACGGCTCGGTAAGCCTCCTGCGCCCGGGCGTACACCTCGCGCAACGAAACGCCATGCTGACGAGCGACACCGGCGCAGTCCTCGTACTCCGGCGCGAACACCGGCGCCTGTCCTTCGAGCCAGTTCAGTTTGCCCTGGATCGTTCCCCAACCGGTTTCCACCGTGCAGGGCTGACGGTGCAGCTTGTGGCGGCTCGCCTGGTAGCGACGCACGCCGAGTGTCGTCGTCTCGCGGAACAGGATCTCCTCCACCGCGGCAATCGCCGCTTCAGGGGCCAGGACACTCAGCAGCACGCCCGGCCGATTCTTCTTCATGAAGATTGGTGTGGTGAACACGTCCAGGGCACCGGCGACAAATAATAGATCGTAACAGTAGCCAATGACCTCCGCGGGTAGGTCGTCCAGGTTCGTCTCCAGGATCCAGATGCGATCGGCCTCGAAGCCGGCGGACGGCAACTCATGACTTTGCCCGACGAACACGCGCAGCAGGTTCGGCTGCTCGACGAACTCGCGCCGACCGGCACCGTGGCCGATCCGCTCGATCGTCAGCGCCGGCTGCTCGACCCACTCCTGCACCACGGTCGTCAGGATGGCGGCGCCGGTCGGCGTTGTCAACTCCGCCTTGACGGGCGATGGCCGCAGCGGCACACCCTTGAGCAGTTCGGCCGTCCCGGGCGCGGGAATCGGCATCAGGCCATGAGCGCACTTCACCGTGCCGCTGCCGACCGCCACCGAACCACTTGTGAAACGCTCGACCCCAAGAAGATCCAGCGCCACCGCCGCGCCGGCGATGTCGGCGATGCTGTCCAGGGCACCGACCTCGTGGAAATGCACCTTCTCCAACGGCATCCCGTGGACGGCTGCCTCCGCTGCCGCCAGGCGCCGAAAGATCTTCAGGGCGAGTTCGCGCTGCCGCGGCGTCAGGCTGCCGCGCTGCAAAATCTCCTCGACGTCCGGGAGAAAGCGGTGACGATCCTCGGTCGGGGCCTCGACGCGGACATGCGTGGCGGCGAACCCGCCCTTGCGCACCTTCTCCACCTCAACAGTGATCGGCAGACCCAGCGAGGCGATGGCCGAGCAGACCGCACCGGCGTCAACGCCCGCGTCGATCAGCGCGGCCAGTGTCATATCGCCGCTGATGCCGCTGAAACAGTCGAAGTGAGCCACGCGCACGGATCGGATCCTCCTCTCCCATCGATTTTACAGAGCGACGGCTCGAAACGCCATTGGGGAAGCAAGTTGGAACAAAGGTACACAAATCACTTCACCGAAACTTCTTCAACAATTTACTTGCCTTTCGCAATTCTCACCTGGAAGATTAACACTATCGACAGCTTGGGGTAAGGCGATTCCTCGCCGTGCTCCAAGAAGGAATCTTCCTGCCCGGTAGCGCTTGACTTCGCCTCCTGATTGGGTTCCGCCATGAAGGCCGCTGCGATCACCTGTGCCACCTGCCACCGCAGCTGGCAACTTAACCTCCACGACTCTCTTTATCTCCAACTTGACCTCTCCTCGCGGCCCTGTCCGCATTGTGAAGCCTACACTCTCAACTGCCACGCCGCCCGCGACAGCGAACCGCCTGCCCGCCCGTCCCGTGGCCGCCGCGTTCAGGTGCTGGCGCAGCCGGGGACCGGTTAGAAGTTTCAAAACCCCTCCCCCCAACCCCCTCCCCGCAACGGAGAGGGGGAGAGAAGAAGGCTCCTTTGTCTTGCTCCCCCTCTCCGCTGCGGGGAGGGGGTTGGGGGGAGGGGTTTTGAAACCGCTTCTGAACCCAACGGAGGAGAGGCGTTGAGCAGCGGCAAATGGATCCCCGACCTGACCGCGACCACGCCGCTGGACGATGCGGCGCGGCATGTCCTTTCCCTGCGCCTCGAAGCCGTCCGCGATTACCTTCGCCTCGCGCTCCACGAGCCCGAAAAGGATCCCGAATACGTCCACCAGTTGCGCGTCGGCACCCGCCGCGCCGTCGCCGCCCTGGACATCTTCGCCCTCTGTCTGCCTGAAAAAGTGTACCGCAAGGCGCGCAAACGCCTCCGCAGGCAGCGTCGCGCCGCCGGCGCCGCCCGCGACTGGGACGTCTTCCTCGCCTCGCTGACCGAGGCCCCCTTCAAACGCACCGGCCGGGCGCGGCCAGGCTTCGATTTCCTCATCGGCTACGCCGTCTCACAGCGCGTCTCGGCCCAGAGCCAGCTCCAGGACGCCAACGACGACTTCCCTTTCGCCTTCGATCGACTCGTTGCCGACACCCTGCACGCCCTGCGCTGCTCCGACACGGACAGCATGGAGACCTTGCTGGACCTCGCATGTCCAGTTCTGAACGAACGGCTGCGGCAACTGGAGAAGGCGTCCGCGAAGGATCTCGACAACTACGAGAACTTACACCAGGTTCGCATTGCCGGCAAGCGGTTGCGCTACGCGATGGAGGTCTTCGCGGACTGCTACAGCCCGGAGTTTCGCGAGCAGTATTACGCCGCGGTCGAGGAGATGCAAGACATTCTCGGCCGCGCCAACGACAGTTACGTTGCTACCCGGCGGCTGTCCGGCCTGCGCGACCACCTCAAGGCGACGCAACCCGACGGCTGGAAGCGTTACAAGCCAGGGATCGAGGGATTGCTGCGCTATCACGAGGGGCAGTCGCCGGAGGAGCGCCGGCATTTCGAGCAATGGTGGCAGCGCTGGCTGGAGTCAGGTGGTGAGAAAGCGTTCGCGGCCGTTCTGCGTTCCGGTGCCCCACCGGCCGTTGTCGAGGGCTGATTGAGCGCCAATCCGGAGAGACAAAATCCCACAAGCCCGGAGCGCCAGCGACGGGACGGTAGCAGGTTACCGTCCCGTCGCTGGCGCTCCGGGCTTGTGACCGAGGTCTCACCCTGTCGTGCTAACGGACCAACTCCGCGCCGACGAGTTGCAGATCCTTCTTGAAATCGAAACCGAGGCAGGTTCCGCGGACGGTGATGACGCCGTTGGCCTGAGCCGCGTCGCCTGGGTTGCGGAAACTCACGACGACCACATCCGTGTCGCCTGCTTTCGCCTGATTCCAGACGCTGGGGAGCCCCGTTTCAATCGCGACCTGAGCCCCCTTGCGGCCAGCCACAGGCCCACGCAGGGTCAGCACCTTCCCGTTGTACTTCGCGTTGGCCGCCGCTTCGTTCATTTGAAACTCGCGCACCACCGCGGCAGCGTCGAGAACCGCGCCAGCCGGTGGCGGATTGATCGGCGGCGGGTTGATGGGTGGTGGGTTGATTGGGGGCGGATTGACTCCGCCTGGCTGGACCAGTTCGGCGTTCCCGAGGATGACATGATTCCCACCGGAGAATCCCTGGCAGACGCCGCGCACAGTGACCGGCCCATTGGCCTGCAAGGCGTCGGACGCCTTGCGGAAGTGGACGTCAACGTCGTGCGGGATTTGCTGCATTGTGGGCGGCAGTTTCTTGTTCTTCGGCGGGATCTGCCGGGTCGTGACGACGCCGGTCACCAGATGGGCCCGGTTGCCGCCGCGCGGGCTGCCGTTGCCGCGCACAGTAATCGTCTGACCGATGTATTGCTGCCCCTGGCCCGCCTGGAGCGCGCGCACCAGGGTCGCCGCGTCGATGGCCGGGCCGACGTCCGGCGGCGGGTTGACCGGTCCACCACCGCTCTGGAGTTTGAACGAATTCAGGAAGCGATCCGCGTCCGGGGACTGCGCCACCTGTCCCTGGCCAGTGACGGTAAGGCCGTAGAGACGGTTATCGACGAGGTACATGCGCATGCGCATCCCACCCTTGGCCGCCAAATCGAAGGTCATCTCGCGCCCGGGGTTGGTGCCGAGCGGCAAGTCGCGTTGGTTCGTGATCCGCGAGCCGGGGTTCTTGCTGATAATCCGGTTCGCCGCCCCGTCAAACCCCTTCTGGACCTGGCCTGGTGGTATTGTCCCCGCAGGGAAGTCGGAGAAGACCACCTCGAACTGACTGCCATCCGCTCTGGCGACAGTGTAAAGCATGCCCGGCGTCGGAGGCGGAATGGACTTCTCGCTGAACGCGCCAGGTGGCAGTTCCACCGAGCAACGCCCGTTCGGCGGTGAAAACTCCTTCCACGCGCCCTGCGGCGGATCGACCTTGGGCGGCGGG
>DASPXY010000007.1:0-3332 GCA_035637055.1 Gemmataceae bacterium
ACTCGGTCAGCAATTTGCGCTTGACCAGGCCAGCGAGCAGTCCTTGGGTGTCGGCGGAGCGTTTGAGTTCCGCCTGCTCTGCGGTGGGCAGCAGAGTCCATTGCTCGGGGAGAATGATCGAGGTGTTGAGCAACTCCCACAAGAGTGTCTGAACGGGTGAGAGCTCGGCCGTGTCGGGCTCATCACGGCGCGCGCTGGGAGCGACGTTGCAAGGCGCGGTAATGTTCATGCAGTCTCCGTGACCCAGGTCGTTGCGGCGTGCGAGTCGCTGCTGTGGTGTGGCCCGGCAGCAGAGTTCTGGGGAACCCGGCATTGCTGGCAGTGGTGGGAATAGGGTTCCACTCTGGCTGGTCTTCGGTTGCCCGGTATCGCGGGCAGGGATCCAGCCAGGGCGACTCGCCGATCCCGCACAAGTTTAGGACATGGAATCGAGTCGCGCCGCCGGAGCCGCGAGTTTTCTTTGGAGACTGGAATTGAGGCCAAAAGAGAGATGTCAGCAGTCGGAGCCCGAGCGCCAGCGAGGGAGTCTGCTACTCCCCTCGCTGGCGCTCGGGCTCTGACTGCTGACCTGCGACCTTTGATTGGGTTCAACGACTGCCGGACCTTGGAGCGATGGCCGTCAACTCACTGTGGCCGCCGCGAACCAAGGGCAGAGCGATGGTCAGTTCGCGACCTTCCCGCAGCACGCGCACCTCACCCGCCCCAACGGACACGATCATGTCCCCGGGCTGAAGATTGGCGCCGGCGGCAACAATCCGATCCGCTTCCGCAACGGCGGCCTGTGCGCTCCCGGTCTTCCCGGCGGGCGGCTGCTTGTTGTCCTGCAGAGCGATGTCCGCTCCCGAGACCTTGAGCGAGGCGAGGTGGGTCTTGAGGACGCGCTTGACCGTCTCGGAGCTGATGGCGAAGGCGATCCCCTGGGCGTCCTCACGCAGCGCGACGTTGATGCCGATCACGCCGCCGTTGATATTTACGAGCGGCCCGCCGGAGTTGCCCGGGTTGATGTTCGCGCTGGTCTGGATAAGGCCCGTCAGCGTGTAGCCATTGGGCATGTTGATCTTGCGGCCCTGGGCGCTCACGATGCCCTTGGAAACGGTATAGTGGTAGCCGAGAGGATGGCCGATGGCGATGACATCCTCGCCGTCATAGAGGTTGGTCGAGGGGGCGAGCGGTTGGGCAGGCAGTTCGCGTTTTGTGTTGACCCGGAGGATCGCGAGGTCCGTTTCCGGATCGGCCAGCACCACCTGGGCGGTGAACTCGGTGCCGTCGAGGAGACAAACGACTGTGCGGGTGCTGCCCGCAATGACGTGGCGATTGGTGACGATGTAGCCGCGCTGATCGACGATCAGGCCGCTGCCTGTCATGTCGCGCGTGCGGCCACTGGAGGCGGGCATCGTCACCTTGATGGCGACGACGCTGGGCTTGACTTTTTTCACGGCCTTGACGGTGGCATTCTCACGCAGGTCGGGCGCGTTCTCTGTTGCGGCCCCGCGACTGACGACAAGCGACACAGCGAGCAGCGCCGCTGCGAAACGTGACGGGAAACGATCCATGAAAATCATCCTTTCGGCAGCCTGGCGGCCTCCAAAGGGTGACAAGGTGACAGGGTGACCAGGTGACCAGGTGACCAGAGGTTGTTCCCGTTCACCTTGTCACCTTGTCACCTGGTCACCTGGTCACCTGGTCACCTCCCGGAGGTCCATAGCTTTCCGCCCCCGCCTCGCGACGGGTTTAGCATTTATCGGGGTGATGTTTGTTCCGTGTGGGGAGGGTTCCCTCTGCACAAAGAGTAGCACGCGGAAAAAGCGAATGGGCCGGTTATGACGATTTTTTCAGACAGGACTTTTCGCCGGTTCTCGTCTCGCCATAAAAGGTTCCGGCCAGGCGCGAATTGCCGGCTGTCAGAGTCGGAGGAAACCCTTTCCCCTCAAAGGAGAGGGGGAGGAAGCGAAGAACCCCTCCCCCCAACCCCCTCCCCGCAACGGAGAGGGGGAGAAGAAGAGATACTGCTTGGCTTGCTCCCCCTCTCCTGGCAGGGGAGGGGGTAGGGGGGAGGGGTTTCGCTTCGACCTCAGAAGCGCCAGCGGAACTCGGTGCGGTAGATCTGGTCGGCGAAGTGTTGGTCGGTGACGGCGAACGACGTGGCAAAGCCAATGTCGATCTTGTCGCAAACGACCAGGCGCAGGCCGGCGCCGACATAGAGATAGCCATCATCGCCGGCCTTCTGGAATGAGCCGAAGACCGGATCGGTGTAGGCCCCGTGCTGGAACGAGTAGCCGTTGAGTTCCAGCGTCCCCAGAAGCGGCACATCGGGGAGAATGCGGCAAAGCACCTGGTTGAGACTGAAATTGTAGCGCAGGATGGCACCGGAGTAACTCGGATCGCCGCCGAGCGGGATCCACTCGCCGACCTGCGCCTGCAGGAATGTGTCCTCGCACACCCGCAGGCCGAAGATCAACGATGGCTCCAGGGACATGTGTCCGTTACCTGTCCCCTTGAAGAAGTTGCCGACCGGGATGTAAGTGCGCATCTGGAAGGAGACCTGCAGCAGTTCGCAGTCGAGCATCAAGGTCTTGATGCCGAGATTCATATCACCGAAGCCGGCCGCGTGCGGCACCACGTCAGGGTCGATCGAGCGATAAGGCGTTTCGACAAAAACGCCTACGCGGCCCGTCGCCGCTTCGGTGTACAGGCTGATGTCGTTGTAATTCAGGCGATTCTCGGCGATGGCCGGTGGAGGGGGCTTGGGGCCTTTGCCGCTGCCGTCGGCCCTGGCCCAGAAGAACTCGGCTCGGTCGGGCAGGATCAGGTTGACGCCCGCGTCGTAGCGAAGGCGCATTTGCGTTACCGGCCGGGCCGCATCGGTGAAGAAGGCCGCGTCGGCAACAGGCAGCCAGCGCGGGTCGTAGCACGGATCGGGGCAGCAAAAGCACTGGTACAGTTCGCACAGAAAGCGGCCGACGACGCCTTCATGGCAACAGGGACTGCACGCCTCGCGCCCCGGCACGCACTTGCCACCGCCGCAGTGACAACCGCCGAACAGTTTCCCGGCAGGGTTCGGCAACGCCCCACAGCCGGCGCAGCCTGCCTGGATGACCTCCGCGGAGGTGGCCTCCGCCGCTCGCGGAGTGCTGAGCGTAGCGCTGGGAACGCTGGGTAAGTTCGCTGGCGTGGGAGGCGGCGACGGCCGATCATCGAAGCCGAGTTGCGCGGGCACCTGGCTGCGTGCGAGGGGGGCGGTCAAGAGGAGAACCAGCCAGACCGCCCCCAGGGGCTGCCGGGCGCAGTGCCCGCAGGATCGGAAGCGTGTCATGACCGTGCTCCTGTCGTCA
>DASPXY010000008.1:0-5269 GCA_035637055.1 Gemmataceae bacterium
TGTCTCGGCGCTGCCTTCCTCTTTGGCGGCGCCCTGCTGTTGCCTGATGGCAGGCAGGCGTCCGCGTCCGCGGCGCAACAGCGCGTCGTCGCCCCAGAACTGATCGGCGGCACCGACTGGCTCAATACCGCCGCCCCGCTCCGCCTCGCGGATCTGAAGGGCCGTGTCGTCCTGCTCGACTTCTGGACGCTGTGCTGCATCAACTGCATTCACACGCTCCCCGACCTCGCCAAGCTCGAAGCCAAGTACGGCGGCGCCCTGGTCGTCATCGGCGTTCACACGCCGAAGTTCGACAATGAGAAGAACACCGAGAGCATTCGCAAGGCGGTCCTGCGTTACGAGATCAGCCATCCCGTTGTCAACGACGCGAACACGGCCATCTGGCGTCGCTACGGCGTCAAAGGCTGGCCGACGCTGGTGCTGATCGACCCCGAAGGCCACGCCGTTTACATGGAGTCCGGGGAGGGGCAATACGAATTCCTGGACCGGGCGATAGGCCAGATGGTCAAATTTTATCGGGCGAGGAAGATGCTCAACGAGAAGCCGATTCGCTTCGAGTTGGCCCGCTTCGCCGAGTCGGCCGCCAGTCCGCTGTTCTTCCCCGGCAAGGTGCTGGCCGACGACGCCGGCAAGCGCCTGTTCATCGCCGACAGCACGCACCACCGTATTGTCATTACGGATCTCAACGGCAAGAAGATCGCGATTGCCGGCACGGGCGCCGAAGGCAAGAAGAACGGCTCCTTCGACGAGGCGACCTTTAGCGATCCGCAAGGTATGGCTCTCGACGGCAACACGCTCTACATCGCCGACCGCAAGAATCACCTGATTCGCGCGCTCGACCTCAAGGCGCAGACGGTCAAGACGATCGCCGGCACCGGGGTGCAGGATCGTGTCAGTCGCAACAAGGGCGGAGTCGGGCTGGCGGTCGGCCTGAACAGCCCGTGGGATTTGTATCTCCACAAGGGCAAACTGTTCATCGCGATGGCCGGCCATCATCAGATCTGGGCGATGGACACGGCGACGCGCCGCCTGGATCCTTACGCCGGCAGCGGTCGCGAGGATCTGGTCGATGGTCCGCTGGGGTCGTCGGCGTTCGCCCAGCCGAGCGGCCTGACCAGCGACGGCAAGAACCTGTACGTCGCCGACAGCGAAATCAGTGCGATTCGGTCGGTGCCGTTGGCGGGTCGGGGCCAGGTCAAGACGGTCGTCGGCGAGGGCCTGTTCGAGTTCGGCGACAAGGACGGCATCGGCTCGAAGGTGCGCTTGCAGCATGCGCTGGGCGTGGTCTACCGGGACGGGTTGCTCTACGTCGCCGACACCTACAACAGCAAGATCAAGACGATCGACCCGGTCAAGCAGGAGTGCAAGACGTTCCTGGGCCAGCACGGCGGCTGGCTGTCGAGCAGCACGTTCAACGAACCGGGCGGCCTGAGCTTTGCCGGCGATAAGATGTACGTTGCCGACACGAACGGGCATCGCATTCGCGTGGTGGACATGAACACGCGCGACGTGAGGACGCTGCTGTTGCAGGGCGTCGAGGCGCCGAAGCAAGCCAAGGCGTCGGCGAGCCGATAAGTGATTACGGGTTGTTGTGATCCCGAGTGCAGTGCAACCGACGTGTTGGTTCGTAGTTCCGCCTTTAGGCGGGTTGACGTCAACCCGCCTAAAGGCGGAACTACGAACCACAACTCTGTTGGTCCTGCTGCCTTTTCCGTTTTGCCCCAGGGTATCGACATGCTTGGTAAGATGCGCCTTCTGTGCCGGTCACGCACTCTCTGGGGAGCGGCGTGGATGGTGTTGTTCCTCCTCGTGGGGGTATCCGCCGTCGAGGCGGCGCCACCGGAGGCGAACAGCGTGGAGTGGATCGCCGGAGGGAACATCGGTTTCTCGCTGCGGGTCGAGAGCGCGGATCCGTTCGCGACGGCCTACCAGGTCGGAGTCAAGGCCAGTGACATTTTGCAAGTGCGTCGCGGTGAGGTCTTCCGGCTGACGATCACCGGGAGGCTGAAGCCGGAGTGGCATACGTATCCGCTTGAAGGATTGCCAGGGCAAGTCCAACTGGCCAAACTCGTCTACACCCAGAACTCGGCGTTTGCCCCACTCTGGCCTGTGCGAGCGACCGATGGTACCGTCGTCAATGACAAGGCCTTTGGCACAGTCAAGGAATATGAAGGGGAATTCCAGTGGTCCCAGGAGGTGCTTGTCCTGAAGGATGCCCCGCTGGGGAAGCAGACTCTGAAAGTCCTCGTAGACTCGCAAGTTTGCCACGACAGGAGAGGGTGTATCCCCATCCGGCATTCCCTGGAGGCAGTCGTCGAGGTGCTCAAGGAACCGGTTCTTCCGGTCCTCGCCGCGAGCAGCGTCGGATTGCTGGGCTCAGCCCCAGGAGAAGGGCCTTTGCTTGTAGCAACTGCGCTTTTTCCCGGACGGGCCAACGAATCTGCGGTTGAACTGACCAGCGAACTCGAGAAGCGTTTGCAGGAAAAACCGCCGTCCTATGCGATCATCCTGAGCCCGAAGCAGGCTCCGGCACCTGGCAAGGTTGATCGCTCCGCAGCCTCGGGGCCCTCGCCGTTTCTCCCCAGCGAGCAGGAATTACGCGAGAGCATGGCGCGCATGCAGAAGCAAACGATCGTGCCGAAGGAATTGCTCGACAGCGGCGGCGGAGACACGAGCCTGCTGGCGTTCCTGCTTGCCGGCGTTTTCTGGGGGGCAGTCTCGCTCGTGACTCCCTGCGTGTTCCCCATGATCCCGATCACCGTGAGCTTCTTCCTCAAACAGTCGGAGAAGGACCATCACAAGCCGGTGACGATGGCCCTCGTCTATTGCGGGACGATTGTCCTGGTGTTGACGATTGCAGCGGTTGCCCTGTTGAACTTCTTCCAGGCGTTGAGCGTCAACCCGTGGACCAACTTCGCTCTGGGTGCCCTGTTCATCTTTTTCGCCCTTAGTCTATTCGGGATGTATGAGATCGAATTACCGTCCGGTCTGGCGCGTTTCACCTCGGAACGGGAGGGGAAAGGGGGCCTGATCGGCACGATCTTCATGGCGCTGACCTTCACGATCATCAGCTTCGCCTGCGTTGCCCCGTTCCTGGGCGGCTTCGGCGGCACCGCTGCGGGGGTGCAGCGGCCGTTGTGGCACACCATCCTGGGAGGCATTGCCTTCTCGGCCACCTTTGCGTTCCCGTTCTTCTTGCTGGCCCTGTTCCCGGCGTTGCTCAAGAAAATGCCCAAGAGCGGTAGCTGGCTCAACTCGGTCAAGGTCGTGATGGGCTTCCTGGAACTGGCGGCGGCGGTCAAGTTCCTCCGCGCAGGGGAACTCGCTGGTTCGACCACGACACCGAGCTTCTTTACCTACGACTTCTCCCTCGGCTTGTATGTGGCGCTTTGCATCCTGTGCGGCCTTTATCTGCTGGGGATTTATCGGCTGCCGCACGACACGCCCGCGGAAAACCTGAGCGTGCCGCGGCTAATGTTCAGCCTTGTGTTCCTCGCTCTGGCGTTTTACCTGACTCCGGCCCTGTTCACGCGCAGCGCCGAAGGGGGACGGCAACGCCCCGGCGGCACGATATACGCCTGGGTCGACGCCTTCCTGCTGCCGGAGGCCCAACCGGCGGGCGAAGAGGTCTGGACGGGCAACCTCGAATACGCCGTCAACCGGGCGCGGGAGCATCTCCGCCGCACCGGCCAGCCCAAACTCGTCTTCGTGGACTTCACCGGCAAGATTTGCACGAACTGCAGGCTCAACGAGCAGAACGTGCTATCCAAGCCCGAGATCAAGAAGCTCCTGCAGCAGTATGAACTCGTGCAACTCTACACCGACTATGTGCCGGCGGACTTCTATTCCCCTGAGGCTCGCGCCCAACTTACGAAGGATAGCAGCCGGCTGCGAACCGACGCGGTCGAGGTCAACCTCAAGTTCCAGAAGGCGGTACTCAACACCACCGAACTTCCGCAGTACGTGGTTCTGGAGCCGCGCCTGGACGATACGATCCGGGTGCTCGGGGTGCAGCGTCAACTGCTGCAACTGGATTCGTTCGCTCAGTTCCTCAAGTCGCCGCAAACCAGCGCCGGCCCAGTGGCCCAGGCGCGCGGCGGCTGAACTACCCCATCGCCGATCTGGTTTAGCCGCGGTTCGGAGAACCGCGCTCACCGAGCGCGGTTCTCCGAACCGCGGCTAAACAATTTCGGATTGTGTGCTCCTCCCGGCACAACTTTCGCGCCCCTGCCAGCGTACAATTCCCCAGAGGCCACTTGCACGGCCCGAGGGGGTGCCGATGCTGGACTACAAGTTCCTCACCAAACGAGGTGCGTTGAGCGAGGCGGACACCCCAACCGCCCCGAGCGACCTCAGCACGCGCCAGATCCCCGCACACATCCTGGAACTCATCCCGCAGGCAGTCGCCCGTGAGAACCTGGTGCTGCCCCTCGACTTCGACGGCGAGACGATCACTTTCGCGGCGGCCGACGCCGACAACATCGCCCTGGCGGACAAGCTCCGTTTCCTCCTCGCTAAGAACGTCCGCCTGACGGCCGCACCGCGTGAAGCCCTCCTACGGGCCATCGACCGCCATTATCCCCGAGTCCCATCCATCGATCTCGCCTCTCGAATGGAAGAGTCCGGGAGCCGGGTGGTCGCGCTCGACAACGAAGAGGCAGACGCAGACGAAGATGATTCTGAATACGAAATACCGTCCCCACGCAAACCCAAAGCAAAGTGGTGGGAAATCCTCGCCCAACCGGCCCGTTCGCTCGGCAAGAGCATCACGGACTTCAAGCGAGGGACCAAGGGCCTGGAAGATGGTCTGGACCGAGGTCCAGCATCGGGAGGTCAAGGCATGTTCTTCTATGTCGTCCCCGAAGGGCAGCGCGTCCTGAGGACACGGCACGACGGCAGAATGGATGTCATCGTCGGCCCCAAACGAGTCTGGCGCGGCCGCAGCACCTTCCAGCCGATGGCGCATTACGTCGCTCATCCCGGCAAGTTCCTTGTCCTCCGCTACCGCGACGGCCGGCAGGAACACATCGCCGGCCCCGCCGAGGTCTGGCTCGACCCGCGCCAGCATGCCCAGATCACCGTCGAAGATGCACTTCAACTCTCCGCCAAGGAGGCAGTAGTCGTCTACACGAGCAAGGACGGCGGCGCTGTCACGCGCCGCATCGTGTACGGCCCGGCGGTGTTCGTCCCGGCGCCCGGCGAATGGCTGCATACCTTCTCGTGGCACGCCTCGAAGGGTGGCTCGCGCGGCGTCGCCAAGGAGCCGAAC
>DASPXY010000009.1:0-2099 GCA_035637055.1 Gemmataceae bacterium
AACGACAAAACGGATCCGCCGTTTCTGGGAAGCCAGCAGCAGCACCGCGTCGATGTGGCTGACGTGGTTGCAGACGAGCAGGGCAGGCCCCGTCGCCGGCACGTTTTCCTTGCCGTGAATGCGCAGCCGATAGATAGTGTGCTTGAGGATCCGGATCGGCAGCCACACGCAGAGGTAGTAGCGGAGTACGTAGGCGACGACGAGGAGCAGCACGACGGCAGTCAGGATCGCCCAGAGAGGGATATCCTCGAGGAAGTCGCCAAACCACGCCAAACAGGCGGTTACTCGCAAGGGCTGCACGGCAAGGCTCCCGGGGGCGTCGCCCGACGCGGATAGTCGCGGCTAACGGCCCGTTGCAAAACCCCTCCCCCAGCCCCTCCCCGCAACGGAGAGGGGAGAGTTTTCTGGCTTTCCCCCCTCTCCTCTCAGGGGAGGGGCTGGGGGAGGGGTTTTGCAACGGGCGGCTAACTCTCCGCACATTACCGGGCTTCGCGCACGCCGTCAAGGCACCCGGACGCCGCGCGGACTCGTCCTGGCTTTCACCCTGGCAATATCCTGGTTGACAGGATCGGCCGATTCTCCTACGATGCTGCCGACCCGTGAGCGTCTGGTCCCAGACGCACCGCCTTCCAAACATTCCGGATGTTGACCGCCCCCTCCGGTCCTTGACCCCTATCGGTGAGAGAAAGGAGTCCCCCGCATGAAGCCTCGCGCTGCGCGCGCCTGCCTGGCTGTGTTCGCTCTGTGCCTGTTCGACGCCACACAGGCGCGAGCCGACTTCGTTGATTGGAACTACAGCTGGTCTCCGAGCGCCCCGGTCATCTCCGCGGACAACCCGAGCATGGGCCAGATCAAGGTTCTCCCCGAGACTGCCGGGTCCGCCAACGGGTATTCGTCCATCGTCGCGGCGAACCTGCAGACGATCAGCAACGCCGACCCCAAGAACCCCGCCGTCTTCACGAATACCCCGTACGGCCTCACGCTCAGCATTGCCGACGGTCCCTCCGGGAAGACCGGCACCCTGACCTTCGGCGGCGAGATGAGCGGCGTGCTCTCGTCCGCCAACGCTCTGGTCAGCAACAAATTCACGGGCGCCGTTCTGCAATCGATGCAGATCGGCGACAACGTCTACACCGTGAACCTGTCGGCCTTCGCTCCTCCGGGGCCGCCTACGTCGAACGTCCTCGGTAGCATCGGTGCCCTGGTCGGCGTCACGCCGGCCGAAGCGCCCGAGCCGTCCACGCTGGCGCTCGCTGGCCTGGGACTATCACTCCTTGGCATGCGGTGGTGGCGCCGAAAGGTGACAAGGTGATACGGTTCCCTGCGCAATCTTGATGAGCGGCCGGCGCAGGCCGGCCGCTCACCAGTTCCCAGGCGTGTTGTCCCGCAGCGCTTCGCGGGGGAGGGATCAGGGAGGGAGTTCCGCAAGCGGGAAGGCTCACTGCGCCTGGAACGGAACCACCACTTCTTCGATCGTCCCCCCGGCGGTCGTGCCGCGCACCACCAGAGCCAGAGGCACCCCGACCGGCAGTGGGTCGGTGAATTCGTACGTCCAGGTGAAGGGTGGGTCCGGCTGGGCCAGGAGGTTGCCGGTCAGGTTGCCCGTCGGTGTGACAACTGTGGCGGCTGGGTCCATCACAGTTGTGGAGGTGTTGGTGCCCGAAGCGTGGAAGGGGGATGGGCACACGACCGTACTCGGCGTCGGAAAGCCGACGAAGATCGTCCGGACCCCTTTCGCCACTGCCTGCACAGCCAATGGGACCGCCAACTCCACATGCGAGTTACCCACGGATTTCTTCATCCGGTTCTTGATAGTCGTCTGTTCGGTTGCATCGCTCATAAGAAGTCTCCCCAAAGTAGTGATTACCCTCAGTCGAGGGGTTCAACTTTCACGTTACGGAACGATGCCTTCCCTCGGTTCACGAAAACTCCCAGTGGCCCCCGCGGGTTGAACTGAAAGTTGGCAACCGGATCGCCTTTCGTATACGGGCGGTTCGCCAGCTTGTTCAGTTCGACAGTTGCGTATTCCCGCGGTTCGATGGGGCCATCCTCCCAGAACGCCTGGATCCGTTCCGGCGTCACGACAACCGCCAGCCGCC
>DASPXY010000010.1:0-3316 GCA_035637055.1 Gemmataceae bacterium
TCCCTTGTGGCCTTTGAAGACCGCCCGAATTTGCCCCTTGACAGTGTCCCAAAGTCTCACATGGCCATCCTGACCGGCAGAGGCCAGCACCTTGCCGTCGGCCGACAACGCCACGGCAGCCACCATGCCGCGGTGGCCGAGCAACTCGTGCCGCGCGCTCTGCAGTTGCCGCATCAGGTAATACCACTCGAACGAGCGATAGTCGTTCTCAATCTTTCCCTCCCTGAGCAGCGCCGGCCACTGCATTTGCAGATACTGACGGGCACGCAGCGGATCGCCGGCGCGGAGTGCTTCCTGCGCTTGAGCGATCTGGCCTGCGTACAGGGGCCAGGCCGCGTGTTCCACCTGGCTCTTCAACATGCGCGCGCCCTCGCGTACCGCACCGCGTTCTTTGTCGGCCTTGGCAAACTCGGACCGCGCCTGGCGCTCCGCGACTATCCAGGTCCAGGTGTAGACCAGCGATAGGATCAGCAGCGGAATCATGATCCAGAGCGTGTCTTTGATGCGTTCGCGACTCTGCGTTTGGAGCCGCCTGTCCTGGGCACGCTGCTCTTCAGCGACGGCCAGCACGTCGTGGGCCAGGCTGACTTGGGCCAAATCCACTTCCAGCAACCGAACGTCCGCGGCGGCCGCTTCCTCGATCAGCATCGGCAGAGGCGTGCTGCCCCCCCACTCCGCAGCGAGTCGTTCCTCGGCCACCGGTTTCCGAACCACGGTGCCATCCGGCTGGCGGACATACAGCTTTTCGAGGAGATTCTCGAAGGCTCTACGGTCGCGCTTCGGTCTGTCCTCGCACAGCCTCTGAACCAGAAACTCGACATACTGTGGGAGCCCGCCGACACTGCCGGACACTTGGGCTGGCCTCTTGCGGACTGTGCGGTAGATGGCCCAAATCATGGGACTGAGAAAGACGAAGATCGCAAACTGAAGCCAGAATTGGCCCCACGGGAACCCTGGCGGGCGCACGAGCAGATCGACATCCTGGCTCCGAATGACCCGCTCAGGGCGGAAGCGGACCAGCTGGAACAAGCGGTGGCACGTTACCTGCAGGAGCGGCAGAATGGGCTGTTGCCGTTCGCGGGCGGCCTGCAGAACCTCTTCGACAATGCGCTCGGCAACCCCTTGCTCGTAGCGGCAGAGATACTTCGACCAGGGGACATCCGTGCTGCCGGGAATGGGCTCATCCATCGTGGGCAGCAGGACGGCCTCCAGTAGTGCCTCCTTGTCGAGATCACGCAAGAGGTAGGAACGTACCTTCGCGCGTTCCTCGGGACCATCTTCAAATGCTTGCGTCAGATGGCCGACGTACTCGGTGCGCACCGACACAAGCATCCGCATGCGCGCCGGTGCATTGGCGATCCCGCGCAGCAGAGCCAGCGCGCGCTCGCCACGCTCGGGAGCGGCGGTGCGCGCAAGCGTGAAGATTTCTTCCGCCTGCTCGATGACCAGGATCAGTTCGTGAGGCAGTTTTTCCGCCAGGGCAGCAAGGATGCGGCCGGCGAGGTTCGGGCGGCGGCGCAGCATGTCCCGAAGCGCTCGCTCATCCAGGCCCGCTCCGGCTGGGGGCATCGGGGCCGTCGTCCCACCCTCGGGAGCGGGCTTGATCCCTGCCGCGCCCGTCTGGATCGCGGACTCTGCGGCGGGCGGCAACGGCGGCGGCGCCTCGCCGAAGGAGGCGAGGATCGCCGGCAGGTCAACCAGGACTTCCTTGCCGGCGGGGGTCATGTAGCGGTAGGGTCGAGCGCAGTAGGCACGCAGCGCGGCGGCCAGCTGACCGGCCAGGTCGCCCGTCGCCCGGATCAGCAGCAGCGGATTGTCGGCCTCGGGGTCGTCCCCTTCCGCGCTCTCGGTGCGGTCCTCCAGGATGCGAAAGCCGATTGCCTGCTCCTCGAGATAAGGGATGACGCCCGCCCGCAAGAGCGAACTCTTGCCAGAGCCGCTCTCGCCGTGGAGCAGCACGAGGCGAACGCCGGCCTCATCCAGCAGTTCGGCGACGTTCTCGGTGTCGCCTTCACGGCCGACGAACAGGGGCCGATCTTCGGCCTCGTAGGGCAGCAGGGGACGGAACGGCGTCTCCGGCAACGGCAGCGGTTCGGGGCCTTCCTCCGCGCGGCCCGCCGGGGCCGCTTCCGCGGCGCCCTCGGCCCGGATCGCCGTGGCAGCCATTTCTCCGGTGAAGCTCGCGCGCAGCCCGGCGGGACAGTACCCCGTGTAAAGCAAACCCACTGGGGCGATGCGCCCGCGCAGATCCTGCAGGAGTTTGCCGACCCGTTCACCGCGCGACAGGAAGCCGGCCAGGAATTCGAGGCCGAAGTGATCGGCCGCCTCGATCGGGAGGGGCACCTGCGGCCCGAGGGCGGCGCGCGTGCCGAGCGCTTGCAGGAGAGCGGAGACATCGGTCTCTGGCCCCTCGCCGCGACAGGCATTGAGGAAGACGAGGGTATCGGAACGGCCCTCGCCCAGCGCGAGGTGCCTGCGCAGCAGATCCGCGAGAACGTCCACCGCCAGCGCCTTGCCCCCCAGGTGAAGGGCCGAATCACTCACGCGACAAAGAAGATAGAGAAAATCGACAGGACTATCGCCAAGTGCCTGCGCCAGCTCATCGACGGATTCGGCGATGCGCACGGCCTGGGCCTGTGCCAGATCGTGCAGTCGTTTACGCTGTTCCTCCGGCAGGTGTTCGCGGAGAGCAGGATCGAAGGCGAGCAGCACCGCCGGTTTGTCGAGGACCGGCCGCGCCCGCAACGGACTGACGCGCCGATCGACGGTCAGGGCATACCGTGCCCCCCAGAAGGATTGCCACAGCTGCGGCGTGTCGGCGGCAGCGCGGAAGGAGTGCTCGTCGGGCGGGGTGTCGTGCAGGACGTTCCACGGCAACAGTTGCGGCGCGTCGGTAAGCAGTTCCAGTCGCTCGACGGCACCGTCGCGGACCAGGGCCGTCAGCCAGCCTTCGACCGCGGACGCCGCCTCCGCCTCATTGCCGTCCGCCTGGAACAGCGCCCGGTAAAGTTCGTGTCCGACCTGAGCCAGCGCGAACGCCGCCTGACTCGTTTCGTGCGGAGGAGCAGTCGTCAGTTGGCGGAGACGTTCGCGAGCTTGCTGCGCCAGGGCGTGAAAGGCCCGCAGGTTGTCGCCTGTCTTGTGGTAGGGCTCGAAGGGTCGGGCGCCATCGGACCAGAGAAAGGTGAGCCGTTCGGGCTGAGCCAGCACCTGACAGACGACACGCGCCATGGAGTTTCCACCTCAAAGGGGTCAAGCGGAGTTACGCGGCTTACGATACGAGGAAACCGGAAAAAGGAGAGGGGCGATCTTGCCT
>DASPXY010000011.1:0-4014 GCA_035637055.1 Gemmataceae bacterium
TATGGAAGACGGCGAGGTCAACGGCGCCCCGCTGTTGCGCGACCGCGAGTTGGACCGCCGCTGGCAAGAGATCATGATGGACGAATACGAGCGGTTGTGCGATGCGGTGGACGACGACTTGCCGACACTGTTGAACCCTTACGGGGCGACCAATCCGGGGGAGTTCTTCGCGGTGGCGACGGAGACCTTTTTCACGCAGCCGCTCCAGATGCGCCGCCGGCATCGGGCGCTGTACGACCTGTTGCGCGACTATTATCAGCAGGATCCGGCCAGGCGTGCGTCAAGTGCCCCGCGCTAACCCGCAAGCGGGGTCCGAGTCAGGCGTCGCGCTGCACAACACGCTCCGTCAACATCTCCAGAATGGTGCGGCACTCCGACGTGGGCAGACAATCCAACTCTGCGCGGGCACGCGCGGCGAAGTCGAGAGCGCAGGCGCGGGCGTAGTCCAGGGCATCGCTGTCGCGGAAAAACGGCTGCAGGCTCTCGCGCTTGTGATTGCCGGGGCTGCGCAAGATCTGCCGGATCCGCCCCGCCCGCTCCGGCGACGACTGCGCCAGCAACCGCACGAGTGGCAGCGTCATCTTCTGTTGCTCCAGGTCCGTCCCCAGCGACTTGCCCGTCGTTCGTTCCTCGCCGACCAGGTCGAGCAGGTCGTCGGCGATCTGGAATGCGACGCCGAGAGCCCGCCCGTAGGCGGCCAGGCGCTCGACCACCGTCGCTGACATCCCGCTGTAGCGCGCGCCCAGGTGACAGCAGCAGGCTGTCAATTCCGCCGTTTTGGCATCGATGATGGCGAAATAATCCGCCTCGCTCAGTCCCAGGTTGCCGCGCTCGCAGATCTGATGCAGTTCCCCCTCGCAGACGCGGTTCGTCGCCTCGCCGATCAGGCGGCACGCCTCGGCGTCGCCCAGGGTACTTGAGAGATGGAAAGCGTGCGTGAACAGGTAATCGCCCAGGAGAATGCTCGCCTGATTGCCCCAGGCGGCGTTGACCGTCGGCACGTGGCGGCGAACGGCGGCGCTATCGAGGACATCGTCATGGACTAGCGTCGCCGTATGGATCATCTCGACGACCGCGCCAAGGAGATGATGGGCCGGCGTTACCCGGCCGCAGGCACGGGCGGTCAGCAGTAACAGCGCCGGCCGCAAGCGTTTGCCGCGATAGTGGCGCAGGTGGCCGATCAGCCGCGCCACTCCCGGACGCGCTGTCTCCAGCGTCTGGGCCAGCACCCGCTCGACCTCTTCCAGGTCGGCAGCGATTGGCCCGTACCAGTCCGCGCGAGCGCGCGGCATCTCCACAGCCAGGAGTTGGTTCATACGCTTCCACCCGGTGGGCGCCACCTGTGTTTGAGTTTCTGAAGTTTCAAATCTATTTGAATATTATGCACGCGACGTGCGGGAGTCAATCGGAACGGCGAAAAGTGCCGCTGCGGCCGCCACTTTTTTCTTCGAGGCGAATCCGCTCAATCGTCATTCCACGATCGACAGCCTTGCACATGTCGTAGACGGTCAGCGCGGCGACGCTGACGGCGGTGAGCGCTTCCATTTCGACGCCGGTGCGGCCGAAGACGCGCGCCGTCGCCTCGATGTGCAGCGTATCGTCGCCCTCGAACAGAAAGGCGATGCGGACAGAGGTGAGCGGGAGCGGATGGCAGAGCGGGATGAGGTCGCCGGTGCGTTTGGCCGCCAGGATGCCGGCGAGGCGCGCGACTTCCAGGACGTCCCCCTTGGCGAGTGCGCGGTCGCGAATCAGGGCGACAGTCGCGGGGGCAAGGCGGATTTGTCCGCTGGCGCGGGCCTCGCGCAGCGTCTCGGGCTTGTCGCTGGTGTCCACCATGCGACTGCCGCCCTGCTCGTCGAAATGGGTCAGTTCCACCATGTTCCCCTCCGGGTCAATCCGCAACGCAGGGTCTGGCGTGACCTCTACCACTCCCAGATAGCATAGAGCCATCGGACCAAACTGGCGAACGGCCGGCCCCTTGACGCCTTCGCTGCGAGTTGTTAGGCAAGCAACAGCACTCTTCTCCCTCTTCCTCGTGCCAGGAGCACTCTTCGATGAACCAACAACCCACGGCCCAGTTCTCGCGGCGCGGCTTCCTCCAGTTCAGCGGCGCGGCAGCCCTTGGGCTGGCGGCTGGCCCGCAACTGCTCAACGCCGCCCGCCAGAACGGCGACCCCTTCGGGGGCTTCAACCTCGGCGTGCAGAGTTACAGCTTCCGCCGCTTCAACCTCGACCAGACCCTCAACCAGACGCAGAAACTCGGCCTGCGCTTCATCGAGTTCTACAGCGGCCACGTGCCGCTCAAGAGCACCGCCGCCCAGATCAAGGCCATCCGCCGCCAGTGTCAGGATCACCAGATTACACCGATCGCTTTTGGCGTCGAACGATTTACCAAGGATCATGCTGCCAATCGTGCCAAGTTCGAGTTCGCCCGGGCCCTCGGCGTTCGCTTCCTGAGCGCCGACCCCGACCCGGACAGTTTCGACAGCCTCGACAAGCTGGTCGCCGAGTTCAACATCGGTATCGCCATCCATCCGCACGGCCCGGCAGGCAAGAACCTGCACCGCTGGTACTCCGCCGAGGTCATCATGGCGGCGGTCAAGAATCATCATCGCCTGATCGGTTCGTGTCTGGATACGGGCCACCTGATCCGCGCGGCGCAACCGCCCTTCGGCCGCAAACTCGACCCTGCGGCGCAGGTGCGCTTGATGGGCGAACGCAATTTCGGCCTGCACCTCAAGGATCACGACAACAAGCGGCGTACCGACGTCATTTTCGGCAAGGGCGTCCTCGACGTGGCCGCGGTGTTGCGTGCGCTGCGAGCCGTCAAGTTCACTGGCTACGTTAGCATCGAATACGAGGCCAACGAACAGAACCCGATGCCCGACATCCAGGCTTGCGTTGACGTCTTCCGCGACGCCGTGCGCAAGATCAGCTGACTCCTTCTCCCCTCGCCCCCGAGTACAGGGGAGAGGGGAGACCGAACTGGCAGGGCGATATAATGAGACAGGGCGGTCCCTGCGATGGCGAATGGATCAAGGGGGGAGCGATGACACCCGAGCAGTTGGCGGATCTGCGGCGCAAGCACTACAACGCCACCCTGGTCTGGGAGCGCCGCGCTAACCCCGATCTGGCCATCATGCGCATCCGCCCCGACTTCCCCCTGCCGGTTCACAAGGCCGGCCAGTATTCGACGCTTGGCCTGGGCAACTGGGAGCCGCGCGTGCCGGGCTGTCAGGATGAAACGCTCGTCGCCAACGAGGAAATGAGACTCGTTCGCCGCGCCTATTCGATCAGCTGTTCGGTCCTCGACGAAGGGAATGTGCTGCTGGACCGTAGCAACGTCGATTGGTTGGAGTTTTACATCGTCCTGGTGCGCGAGTCGGACAAGGAGAAGCCACCAGCGCTGACCCCGCGACTATTCTTTCTCAAAGAGGGCGACCGCCTCTTCCTGGGGGAAAAGATCACCGGCCACTACACGCTCGACTCCGTCCAGCCCGGCGATGCGGTGGTCTTCCTTGGGACGGGCACCGGCGAAGCGCCGCACAATTACATGCTGTGGGAACTGCTGTGCCGCGGCTACCAGGGGCGCACCCTGTCGGCCTGTTGTGTCCGCTATCGCCGCGACCTCGCTTACGTCGCGATCCACGAAGAACTGATGCGGCGCTATCCCAATTACACGTACCTGAGCCTGACCACGCGCGAGGTGGAGACGATCAAGCAAAAGGTCTACATCCAGGATCTGATTACGAGCGGTCAACTGGAGGAGCGGTTAGGCGCCCCACTCGACCCGGCGCGGACGCACGTCTTCCTCTGCGGTAATCCCAAGATGATCGGCGTGCCGACGAAGGATCGCGCGACTGGTCAGCGCGTCTATCCGCAGCCGACCGGCGTGGTCGAGATTCTGGAGCGGCGCGGCTTCCAGGCGGACCAGCCGCAAAGCAAGATCAAGGGGAACGTTCACTTCGAGGAATACTGGTAAGCAGTGGTGGATGGTGGGTGGTGGATGGTGGA
>DASPXY010000012.1:0-4798 GCA_035637055.1 Gemmataceae bacterium
TGGCGCCCGACGGCAAGTCGATAGCCGCCGTGGAGAGCTGGAAGGAAGGCGAGAAAGGTGCGTCCAAACGCTGCGTAACACTTTGGGACGTCGCCAGCGGCAAGGCCCCCGCCAGCTTGGCCGACGAGGCCCCGAGCGCTCTGGCGTTTTCCCCCGACGGCAAAGTCTTGGCCCGGTCGGCCTACGTCATCAAGGACGGGCGGATCGCCGCCGCCGAGGTCCGCCGCCGCGACCTCGTGGCAGGGCAGGAGCTGCCCGCGCTGGCGAACACGGCCAGCAAGAACCCCTTGAACTGCCTGGCATTCTCGGCTGACGGCAAGACCGTTGCGGGGGCCGACTACGCGGGCAATATCACCCTGTGGGATACGGCGGCGGCCAAGGTGCGAACTACTCTTAAACAAGAAGACCGGCGGCTGATCATGTCGCTGGCCTTCGCGCCGGACGGCAAGACACTGGCCGTGGCCGTTGGCGACCGTCCTAGCCGCGACCGTGAGCCGGGGTTGATCGTCCTGTGGGATGCCGCCACCGGTCAGCGCCGCCTCACGCTCACCGGCCACACGAACGCGGTCTACTCAGTCGCCTTCAGCCCCGACGGCAAACTCCTGGCTTCGGGCAGTTCCGACCGTAGCGTGCGCCTGTGGGACATGACGGCGACGGGTGAGGTGCGCGGCGGAAGGTAACTCGCTGCTGGCGGAGCGTTCTTCCAGTCAAGGACGCTCCGCCGCCAACGCGCGTGGCGGTCGGCGATCCCGCGGTCTCATCAAGTGACCTGGGCCGCCACATGACCTGCGTTTAGCTCCTGCAACGCACCGTCCGCCACATGCAGGAGGTGGTCTTTCCCTGTGGGACCGTGAACGATCTCTCCCTGTGGCATGGACGGAGTACCTCCTGCGCTCTGAAGATCGACACCCCGGCGGTTTTCCCCTGACCGGCGGGAGCGTAGAGGTTGCCGCGAACATCGACACACATGCCGTCGATGCCGCGGTCCGGCCCAAAGTCGTGCAGCACTTTTCCCTCGCCGACGGTGCCGTCCTCTTTCTCCTACGTGAACGCGCTTCAACACGGACACCCGCTGAGGTAACGGTACGCACAGACTTCCGCGCATCCTCCGCGCGGACAAGTGGGGCGTCGAACAAGTGGAGGTACGCCACACGACCGAACCTCCATTGGACAGGGAAGTCGCTCCGTCCCATTTGATCGTCGACGCCGGACATCGTGTCCAGGCAGCGAGCCGGTCGTGAGGCCATTCCTGACCCTGTTTCCAGTGTTGCAGCCACACGTGTCTCGTCCCGGCGCACCGCGTCGGTTCACCACGCCAACGGAGTGTTGGCAGGAGCCCGTTTCCGCCTGGCGAAAGTGCGCGACCGTGCGCCGCCTCGGCAGAACGGAACAGCGGTAACAGGAGCGGCATCGAGGTGCCTGGACCCCTGGAGCGTGGGCATCGTCTCGTGTGGGCAGGTCGGGTCGACAGCAACGGAACGGAAGGGATTGCCGAAGATGTCACGGAGGAGGTGCTGTCGAAAGGGGAAGTCCACGAGCGGTAGCGCCCCCGAGCGGTGTCCTTGGATGGCATAACCCCCGACGTAAGCGATGGCCTTCAGGGCAGCCTTGCGGGCATCGAAAAGGGCGTCCGTGCGCGGCGGCTTCCTGGTTTGCCGCCAGCTTGTCAGCAATTCTGATGCCACAAGTTCAAGTAGCGAATCCGCCGGGACGTGTACTGCCGATCCTGAACTCGGTAGGTGTATTCGACGCGCTCACCTTCATCTTCATCGCTTCCCCTGGTATTCAGTCAACAATGGCCCTCACGGAGGGTAGTTCCATCGAGCCAGCTGCTGGCGGGTCTTCATGTTCCCAAAATCACGCAGGGGCGCAGCGACGGACGGAGTAGCAGACCGTAGCGACCGTTGTCGGCGACGTTTGAAGAGGAGCAGGGGGCGACGATGTGCTGCGACGGCAGCGGAGTTTTCGCGGCCAGGCACAGCGACCCAGCCACCACAGAAGAGGCGGAGGACACTGCCCGAGCAGCGTGCTTTCTCAGCAACCCGCTGATTGGTTATCCCCTCCTCGGCCAGATCACCCGTGACGTAGACGGATGAGCATCTCTGCGGATTCCGAGGAAGTCATGCCGCACGCGGCTGGGTGGGTACACTGATGGCGGGAGCTATTGCTGGGAGGGGCCATGACAAAGCGACTGGTCGTCCAGGGGTTGAGCGGAACGATCTTGATCCTGCTTGTCTACGGAGTGACGTACGGTCTGCTGGCACCCTTTCCCGGCATTTCGGAGGCGAACTGTGACCGGATTCGTCCGGCTCGTGCTCGGCAGAAAGTAGAGCGGCTGCTTCAGGACAGGTAAATGGCTGTGCCCTCATGCTCGATGCGGACGAACCCCTGGACCCGGACGTACTTGCCATCGAACTCCTTTGGCGCGGCGATGAACTGGATGAGTGACACAGCGAGCGGACTGTCAGGGACCGAGCCGGGTTGGGCGGCCTGGGGACCGCGCAGAGCCCCGCTGTCTCGCGACGGCGGCGGCCTTCGGCGCGCAGGGCGTTCCGCGCCACCTGCCGGGCGACCCCGTGCAGCCAGGCGGCCAGGCTCTCCGCCGGGCGGACTGTAGCCGCCTTGCGGGCCAGCACGAGCCAGACGGCCTGGAAGACATCCTCTGCCGCAGTGGCGTCGCCCAGGAGGCGGCGGCAGACGCCCAGAACGAGACCGCCGTGGCGGGTCACCAAGGCGGCGAAAGCCTCCTCATCCCGAACCCGGACCAAGCGGCGCAGCAGTTCAGCGTCGGGTGCAAGATCCGTGGTCGGCGCAGCTGCCAGACAACGGAGGTGGCGCACCAGTCGCTCGGGGTGTGCGGGTGACACACGCCATTCCACGCCGAGCTGCACCACAACGACGCATCAGGCGGTGCGCGTCAGTACCGGTCTGTCCAACACCGAGGACGACATCGACCAGCTGGCGAGGGCGCCGGCAGAGATTGCCGCCTGAACCAGTTCGCGGCGCGTGGGTCAGCGGCCGCCGACGAGCTTCGGCAGCGCCTTCTCCAACGCCTTGACCCCCGCGTCCGTCACCGAAAAAGCGCCACCGAGGAAAAGTTCCCGCAGGCTCTTGAAGGCCGCCAGTTCCTTCAACCCATCGTCCGTCACCAGGGTAAGGCTGAGGTCCAACCTCCGCAGTTGCTTCAGGGCGGCCAGATCCTTCAGGCCCGCATCCTTCACCTTGGTCCCGAAGAGGTTGAGGTTCTGGAGTTGCTGCAAGCCCCGAAGTTCCTTCAGGCCCGCGTCCGTTACCTTGGTGTCTTTGAGGGATAGGCTCTGCAGTGGCTTGAGGCCGGCGATCTCCTTCAAGTCCGCGTTGGTCACCTCGGTGTTATCAAGGACCAGCCCCTGTAAGTGTTTGAGGGCGGCCAGTTCCTTCAGGCCCGCGCCCTTCACCTTGGTCTCATTGAGGACCAGCCACTCCAGGTGTGTGAGGACGGCCAGGTCCTTCAGGCCGGTATCCGTTACTGGCGTGAGGGTGAGGTCCAGGCCGCGGACCTCCTCGGCGCGGGCGGGGCGGGCGTCCCCCGGACCCCTGGCCTGACCCAGGGCATGCAGCAGGCCAATCTCGCGCAGCTGGGCTAACGCTCTGTCGGTCACCCGGTCGGTTTCCAGGCCCAACGTCCGCAGTTGTTTGAGCGGCGCCAGGTGCTTCAGGCCGGCGTCGGTTACCTCGGTGCCGCCGAGAAAAAGCGTCTGGAGGCGCGTGAGGCTGGCCAGTTCCTTCAGGCCCTTGTCCGACACCCCTTTGCATTTGGCGAGGTTCAGCAGCTGTAAATGGCGCAGCCCCGTCAGTTCCTTCAGGCCCTTGTCCGTCACCCCGTTTTCGCCGAGGACGAGCGATTGCAGTTGGTTGAGGGCCCCCAGTTCCTTCAGGCCCTTGTCCGTTACCTTGGTCCGGAAGAGGCTCAGCATGGTCAGTCGCTTGAGGGGGGCCAGTTCTGTGAGGTGCGCGTCCGTCAGCTCGCTGAAACCGAGGTACAGGCCGAAGTCAACTGCCGGCACCGGGAGTTTCCCCACCGCCCCCACGGGCCAGGAGATCAGGCGGAATGCCGGCACTTCCCCCGCCTGGCCTGGTTGCCCCGCCTGGCCTTCCACGAACCGGAAGGTGGGCAGGCCGGACTTGTCTCGACCCATCCAGGCAGCCTTTGCCCCGATCTTCTCCCAGGCCTGGACGACCTCGGGCGGCAACGGCTTGGGCGCCTTTTTCTCTCCTGCTTTCGCCGGGTCGTTTGCTACGGCCAACGCCAGAACCAGAAGCCCCGGCGTCAACCCAGCCGATCTCTTTCCACCGCGGTGAGGCATTGCGAAACCCTCGTTTCCGTCTGCGGGCGACGGTCAGATCATTCCGCGCGGCCGTCCGCCCGTCAAGCACCCGGGGCCACTACCTTCCGGCGTCGGCATCGCCCTTGACCTGCCGCCTCGTACTCTGGTCCTGACCTCTCCGGGTGTCACCATCAACCCGTGAACGGTCACGGCGAGTCTTCCGGGTAATCATGTCCGTACCATTGTATCCCCGAAGTGATCCGACAAGCCGTTCCGAGTTCTGTGCGTTATCCTCGCTGGCCTTTTCTCCGATGGAATCGTCATTTCTTCTTCGGATTGATTTCGAGTTCCAGCGTTCCCGTGGCGAGCTCGCCCAGAATAGGGTCGAGTTCGGGCCTCCCAGACTCCAACTCCAGCTCCGGATCTGCATGAACCTGATCCGGCTGCACACCCACGAGTCGTGCCCGGACCTGTACCGGGGATCAGCGCTC
>DASPXY010000013.1:0-4689 GCA_035637055.1 Gemmataceae bacterium
CCCTCGCTGGCGCTTCGGGCTCCCAACCATTCGCTGTATCAGGAGGTGGCCGTGCGCCAGACTTTTCTCATCCCTGGGCTTGTCTTGCTCGGCGTCGTCTGTATTTGTGGGGTGCTATCGATGCCGCCCGCGGCGCTGGGCCAGAAGCCGGCGCCGCAGCCCCCGAAGAACGACTACGAACTGCGGATCATCCGCGTCGGCAAGACGTTCCAGGGGGTCCGCTTCAAGGTCAGCACTGGTCAGTCGTGGACGTTGGCCGGCGACAAGTTCGAGAAGGTGGCCGAGAGTGGCCCGGTGCCGCCCGGGGATTACGACATTCAGCTGATCACCGACGATATGAACTGGATGGGCTTTCGCATCGACCGCCGCACCGGCGCCACCTGGGCGCTGCGCGACCAGCGCTGGGTCAAGTTCAAGGAACCGGAGGAGTAGGCGTTTCCGGCTGTTGGTCAATACGCGCCGGCGTGGCGCTTGGCGCGAGGGTCGCCGGCAGCCTGAATCACGCCGCTGTCGTGGTCGAACCGCAGCAGGGTCGGCGCCCACAGCGGGCCCTTGCGCAGAGTGACCTGGTGGCCGCGCGACTGCAACTCCTTGATTGTCTTCTCACCGATCTCGGGATTGACCAGCAGGCTGCCCAGGCGCGGCGCCTTCTGGCGGAACGAGCCCAGGAGGTGTTCGGTGCCGAAGCGCGGCGCCGTCACCGCCTGCTCGGGCGCCAGTCCGAACTCCAGAGAGTTGAGGATCAGCTGCAGGGCGGCCTGGTCCTGGCCATCGCCGCCCGCCACGCTCACGGCCAGCAGCGGCTTGCCGTTTTTCAGCACCAGCCCCGGTGTCAGGGTGATGCGCGGCCGCTTGCCCGGTTCGATGCAGTTCGGATGCCCCTCCCACAGGTTGAAACTCTGCAAACGGGTGCCGAGTTTCACGCCCGTCCGCCCGGCCACGGCACCGCCGAAGCCGCTCGGCGTCGCGGCCACGACATTGCCGAAGGAATCCGCGACGAGGCAGGTTGTGGTATCGTTCGCCGGGCCGCCGGGGCCGGTGCGTGCGTCGGCGCGCTCCAGGAGTGCCTTGCTCGCGCGCGGGTCGCCGGGGCGCTGCAGCAGCGAAGCCCGTTTCGTGTCGATGAGCGGGCGGCGCAGTTCGGTGTAGCGCGTGGACAGCAATTCCGCGATGGGGACGTCGCTAAACAGCGGGTCGGCGTAATGCATGTCGCGGTCGGCCAGAGCCAGCTTCAGCGCCTCGGCGGTGAGGTGAATGGTATCGGGCCGGTTGTGGCCAAGTGCCTTGATATCAAAGCCTTCAAGGAGGCGTAAAGTCTGCAGAAGATATGGGCCTTGCGTCCAGACACCGCACTTGTAGACGGTGTGGCCGCGATAGTTGACCGACAGCGGCTCCTCGATACGGGTGACGTGCGTGGCGAGGTCGGCGTAGCGGATCAGGCCGCCGTTGGTGCGGCTCCAGGCGTCCAGTTCCCAGGCGAGGGGACCGCGATAGAAATAGTCCGCAATGAGGCGCAGGCCGCGGCTGCGGTCCGTGGGCGAGGCTTTTTCCGCTTCGATGAGGCGCCGCAGCGTCCTCGCCAGATCGGTGTGCCAGGTCTTGGCTTGCCGATCCAGCAGGCGCAGGGTTGGGGCGGCCACCGCGGCGAAGGTCTTCGTGCCGTAGCGGTCGAGCGTCGTGAGGCAAGCGTCGAGCACGCCGGGGACGGCGGCCGATTCGACGCCCTTGGCGGGGATGCTGCCCTTTTTCGCGAAGTGGGCGCGGGTCGCCAGGCGCGGGGCTGTGCCGAGGCCGCAGACGACCTCCACGACCTTGCGACGGGCGTCGTAAACCATGATCGGCACCTCGCCGCCGAAGCAGAACGCGTTGCTGTCGGTGACGGTCAGGGCGAGGATGGTGGCGACCGCGGCATCGGGGGCGTTGCCGCCCTGTTGCAGGATGCTCAGGCCCGCCTCGACGGCGTCCTGACCGCCGCCAGCGACCGCACCCTTCTTGCCGGTGGCCTTCCAGGTGCCCTTGGTCTGGGCCTCGACGAAAGCGGTCGGCAGGAGCGAGAGCGCGGTCAGCAGGACGAAGGCGAGCAGGCGCGTCATGGTCGGGACTCCGTACGTTTCTCCTGTCGGTCCCGCTTGCGGGTTAGCACGCGTTCTGCTAACCCGCAAGCGGGAAAGAAGTGGGGCTCACTTCGTGTCTGGGCCAACATTGACCGCCAGCGCCTTCATGCAGAAGTTCGCCGTGCGATCGAACGTCGCCCAGTTCGGGTTCTCAAAGCGATACTCGTACAGATCCTTCCACGAGCCATCGAAGTAATAGCTCTCGCCCGGATTGGCCTTCGACAGCACCAGCGGACCGTTCGGCCCCTTGCCCGGGGTCGGCCCCTTCGCCGGCTGCTTGGTCTGCTCCAGCAGCACCGGAATCTCCGAGGTGCGGTCGATCGCCTGGCCGCCGCCGGTCAGATCGAGCGCGACGTAGAATTTATCCTTCGCCTTCACGCTCACCGGCGCATCGAGGTTGATCGTGTGGAACCCCGTGTACTGGATGGCCCCGGTCTTGCTTGCCACTTCATCCAGGAGTTTGCCGTTCTCAAAACTCCGGTAAATTTTCACCGTGTAGCCGACGTTATCCTTGGCGGTGTAGAAACTGACGGCGCGAATTTGCTGGTTCCCCGTCGCGGTGAAGGCGTTGAACGCCTTCGAGATGTGCTTGAGCGTGTCGCGCCAGCCGTGGTAGTCGTGGAAGTAAATGTGATCGTAGGCCAGCGGCTCGACGTTGCGGAACGACACGGCGCCCATCTCCGGATCGCGACAGCACACCTTATCGTAGTAGGATATCCACATGTAGCCCTTCTCGCCGACCGGGCCTTCCTTCCCCGTCTTTTTATTCTTGCGGACCTCGCCCCAGCTGTTCTTGATGAGCCAGGCGCCCGGCTTGGGGGCCTTCTTGTCGTCGCCGCCGACCTTGGTGTCGTCCCAGCCGACGATGGCGACGGCGTGATTCGGCTTGCGCGCGTTGTCCTTCGGCTGGTACTGCACGAAGTCCTTGGACATGAAGGCGCCGTTGACGGTGTAGGCGGTACCGAGGGCGCCCTCGGTCATCAGGCGGCGTTTGACCGTATCAATATTCTCCAGATTGTCGCCGATGGTGAACCACTCGATGTTCCGCACGTACAGGCGCTTGTAGGAGGGATCGGTGCGCGGCGGGGCCTCCTTGTACCAGCCCTTGGTGTCCGGGGAACCATCCTTGCCGGGCGGCACGAGGACGACGCCGTCGCCGCGACTGATGTAAGCGGCCGCGACGCGATAATCGCCGCCCTGATGGACGCGCAGACCGGACGGCTCCTTGGCGGCATCGCCGACATCCTCATTCTTGTGGCGGTTGAACCCGTTCCACCAGTCCAGGTGATACTCGGAGATAGCCGGCTCGCCTTTGTGGCCGAGGACTTGCCATTTACCGGAGCGCAACAGGTTGCTCTCGATGGCTGCCACGGTGCCGTGCGTCCAGCAGGTGCCGCCGAGTTGCTGCTTGATCGGGGTGACGGCGTTCACCGTGCGCAGGTCGAACTTCGCCGGCAGGGATTCGCCGGTTTGCGGCGTGACGGGGGCGACGCACAGCACGAGCAGCGCAACGCTCGCGCCGGCCATTGCCAGGATGCGTTTCATGAGGTCTCCTCGGATGGATGACGTCAAGCCCACGGGTGGCAACCCGTGGGCTTTTGGACCCTGTATACCCGATCCTCTGCCAACTCTCAACCAGGCAGGAGCGAAAAAGTTCCGTTTTCTTCGCACCGATGCCGCGCATTGCCGCGCCTCATAGTTTCACCCGCAGACCCTTCCCCGACTCCGACAGGAAAGGACCAACTCATGCACGAACCGCTCGAATTCCCTCCGGATAGTCGCCTGAGCCGGCGGCGCCTGCTGCGCGGCCTGGCCGCGGCGGGGGCCGCGTCCGCCCTGAGTTTGCCTGCGACGGCGCTCGGCGCGACCCAGGCACAACCGCCGCAGCTGCGCGGCCGTATCCGTCAGTCCATCGTGTTCTGGTGCTTCAATACCGCCGGGGAGCGCTGGAGCCTGGAGAGGACCTGCCAGGTAGCCCGCGAACTTGGCTGCCAGTCCGTCGAGATCGTTCCCCCTGAGGACTGGGGCGTCTTGCAGAAGCACAAGCTGACCTGCGCCATTGCTCCCAATGGCATGCCGGGGGCGCCGTTCGTGCGCGGCTACAACAACCCGCGCTACCACGAGGAACTGAATACGCGGCTGCGCAAGGTGATCGACGCCTGCGCCGAGGCGCGCGTGCCGAACGTCATCGCCTTCAGCGGCTACAAGTGGCGCGACGCCGACAACCCCAACAGCGGCGAGATCAGCCGGGGCGACGGCGCCGACAACTGCGTCAAGGGGCTGCGCGGCATCGTCGCCCACGCGGAGAAGCGCGGCGTGACAATCTGCATGGAGCACCTGAACACGCGGGACAGCTCGCACCCGATGAAGGGCCATCCCGGCTACCAGGGTGACGACCTCGACTGGATGGCGGGCATCATTCGCCGCGTCGCCTCGCCGCGCCTGAAGCTGCTTTTTGACATCTACCATGTCCAGATCATGCACGGCGACCTGCTGCGGCGGATCGAGCAGAATCGCGAGATCATCGGGCACATTCACACGGCGGGCAACCCGGGGCGCGGCGAACTGGATGAGA
>DASPXY010000014.1:0-4338 GCA_035637055.1 Gemmataceae bacterium
TTGCTGGCTCGCCGGAGCGCTCCACGCGCACGCAAGGCGGGCATCTTCAAGCACATCAGACCCGAGGATCCAGTCCGGATCGTCAGGCAGAGGGTAAGGCGGGTAAAGATCGCATTGACGAGGGAGAAGACCGAAAATATCCGCGAAGGCATCAATGGCAAAACCGCTTGCCCTGATCTGGCGGAGTTTGTTGGGAGGGGGCTGCTTTTCACGTCGAGAGGCCCAACTTTGCGATAACTGCAACTGAGATCGGGCTGCCCGCATTTCCGCGTCGCCGGCCAGCCCGTCCGCGTTCGCCTCAGCCAACTCAAGCAAGCGAGGCACAGACATGGACTCGTCGTCGATCAGGTGCGCCACGCGCCGGCAGCAAGCCAAGCCGAACAGGCGTAACTTGCGGAGGCTGACCTTCTCCCACACGAGATCGAGCATCGTTTCAGGATTGTCGCAGGTGTCCCACGTTTCCGCTCTCACATCCAACATGGGCAGCATCCCAGGCAAGAGGCTCAAACGCTTTCATACCGCTTTGCCCTTTTCCACGCGTGGACGGAAGTGGAGTTCCAGGGTTTCCGGTCGGACGAGATCCTCGATTTCCAAATGATTCGGCCCGGTCACCGAGAAGAAGACGTGCAAATCCGGAGTGACGCGGAGGCTGTATAAGGCGCTCTCCGGTTTGAGCAGGCGCGGCCCCGGTTGTGGCCATTCTGCCGGGGGGAGGGTGCTGAGGCGCTCAAGCGTCTGAAAAAGAGTGTCACGCTCGGAGGGCTGCAGAGCATCCACGGCGATCCAGGCACGTTGATGAACGCTGACGTGGTCGGTTTCCATTGGCGCCTCCCCATGAATCGCTCAAGCGTTGATTCGATTGTACTCCCGAACCTCAAGGGAGGAACTGCAATTCAATAGGCGGATCCAGTCTCCCTTACTCTCTGGCCCTGCTTTCCTTGCCGGCAGGGACGCGTGCCAGCCGCAGACCGCCGCCAGTGTTCCGATGCGACGGCGCCCCCACGCCGCGGCGTCCCGCCCGGCAGAACCTGGCGGGGTCGCACCAAGCACCGCCCCGCAGTGCCCGCAGCGGACCTCCCTTGTCATCGAACAGGTGATCGTCGCACAGTTCGAAGACGTTGCCGTGCATGTCGAACAACCCTAACCGATTCGGCCGCGAAAAGCCTACTTTCGCTGTCCGCTTTAGCCCGGTGCCCTCGAAGTTCGCGCTGTCCGGCGCGAGCGTGTTCGTCGGATCGCCCGCGTAGAAGTCGAAGCCGTAATCTTCCTTGTTCGGCAACGGACCGCCCCGGCAGGCATATTCCCACTCCGCCTCCTTCGGCAACCGATACACCCAACCACTCTCCTTCACCTGCTCGTTCAGAGTCGCAATGAAGATCTGGCAATCGTCCCACGAGACGCTGTCCACGGGAAACCGCTTCAGCTCGGCGTCTATGTTGGCAGGTTTGATGTCCCGGTGGATCAGGCCCTGGCGATGAATCGCTGCCAGACCGCTGGCGATCTCCCGTCCCAGGCAGAGAATCTCGGGAACCGAGAGCGGGCGGGCAGATTTGAGCAAGTCCGCCAGCGACTGGCCCTCCAGCAGTTCCATCGCCAGGTAGACCACAGGACCGACCTGGCCGGCGTCGAAGATGGTCACCACATGCTCGTGTTTGATCGCCGCGAGCAGCTGGGCCTCACGCAGAAACCGCTTCGAGGCGGTGTTCGCGGCCTCCAGTTCCGGTTTGAGGATCTTCAGAGCGACGCTCCGGCGCAGAGCAATATCCTCGGCGTGGAACACCATGCCCATGCCGCCGCTCTGCAGGAGCCGAAGGATGCGGTACTCCCCGAGCCGGCCGATTTCGTCCGGTTCCACCGGCGGCTCAAGAAACGGGAAGGGGAAAGCCCCACGCCGTGTTTCGGCCTCCGAGGCGAGCACAGTCACACAGGCGTTGCACTCGTTGAGGTGGTCGTTGATGCGTTGGGCCGCCTCCGCCGACATCGTTCCCAGCGCGAAAAGCTTCAGTTCCCAGGGTTCGGGACAGGGGGAGATGCTCATGGAAGGAGACCCTGCGAGCGCTGCCAGGCACCAGCCATTGCTGGAACCTTCGCAACATTGTACCCTTCAAATCCATTCCGAGCAAACCACTGCGAAGCGTCCCCAGGGGCCTCCTGCTTCTGCATCGCCCAGGAAGTGTTTGCTCTCGCCAGGCACAGCCGCCTGGCGCCGTGACCGGTCCGAATTCACCCCCGAACCGAACTCAGATTTTTGTAATGATTGTCGTTGACAGGACCACATCCTCGCGTTCCAATAACATCACCTGAACAGGGATGGGTCGGAATCTTCCGACCGAAGAGGGAGCGCGGCTCTCTCTTCCTCTCGTTCGCCCAGTGACCCGCTCGCCCTGCGGTCAAGGGAGCGCAAACTCAAACGGCCTTGTTTGTTGAGGTGTTCAACGATGCACACACCGAGACAGCGCCGGGAAGCGACTGCACCATCTCGTCCGAGTTTGCCTATCCTCCTCATCACTCCCTCCACAACCATCCTTCCAGATGATGGGAGGGCGGTTTCGTTGAGGAAACCGCGCAGCCGCTTCCCTGAGTATCTGTCCGGACTCCGGCCCTGCTTCCGCCCCGTCCCTTCTCATTCTGAGCAAGGTCGGGAGGAGACTGCTGATCGTTGAAGCAACCTTGCGCTCATCAACCGGAACGTGAAGAAGACCGGCTGAAGGTTGAAGGAAAGGAGGAGGCCCAAACAACTCGTCAACAAGTGAGAGAGGCAATGCCCGCGTTGGTCGCTCGTGCGCTCGGCGCCGCGGCCTCCCCACAAACTCCGAAGACCCTTCCCTTGCGGAGGGGGGTCTCGTTCCGCGGGAACACCGAAAGCGGCCGGTGAGGCCAGCCGCAAAGCAAGATCCTCACCGGCCCGGCATCGCCCCAGCGCTCGATCTGCGCGCCGGAGTGGATGTCACTTTTTATTCTAGCAGATCATCTTCTAGGGAACACCCTCATGAATCCCCTCAGCAAACTCGGACCACTTGACCACACCCGAAACGCTCGCCCGCAGCGCACCCGGAAACGGGCCGCGCGCCTGGAGCGCAAGTACGCTCCCCACCGTTACTTCCCTCGCCTGGAACAGCTGGAGAATCGCGTGGTTCCCGCGCTCACGGGCAGCACCTTCGAGAGCAATGACGGGAACCTCATCGTCAACACCTCCGGCAACAAGGACTGGGTCAACGCCCCGGAGTTCAAGTTCGGTGTCGATCTGCCAAGTGGGCAGACGGACAACTCGTTCGGGCAGGGCACCAAGGAGGACAGCGCCGTGCCGACGGTGGTGACCGGCTCCATCCCCAACAACAAGAGCGACCTCACTCGCTTCTATGTCTCCAGTGAAACCGGGACCAACGACCACATCTTCATGTATCTGGCGTGGGAGCGTGCCAACACGCTGGGCACGGCCAACATGGACTTCGAGTTCAACCAGTCCACCGCCCTCAGCGCCAACGGGGTCACGCCCGTGAGGACCGCCGGCGACATGCTCATCACCTTCGATTTTGCTTCCGGCGGCAACGTCGTCAACCTCGGCCTGCGCCGCTGGACCGGCTCCGCCTGGGACGCTGGCACGGACCTCACCGCGGGCGGGATCGCTGAAGGGGCGGTGAACGACTTGACGACCGTGGTGGACCCGATGACAGGCAAAACGTTGGCCAAGGACACCTTCGGCGAGGCGGCCCTCGACCTCACCGCGGCCGGCGTCTTCCCCGCGAACCAGTGCGTCCACTTTGGGCGGGCCTACCTCAAGAGCCGGTCGTCCACCTCCTTCACGGCAGAGATGAAGGACTTCATCCCGCCGATCGCGGTGAACATCGACAATTGCCCCAACATCAGCGTCACCAAGACCGCGGACGCGGCGGTCATCAATACCGGGGACGTTGCCGGATTCACCATCATCGTCAGCAATGACAGCGTGGGGGTGGCCAGGAACGTCACCCTGAACGACCCCCTGCCGGCGGGGATCAACTGGCAGATTGTCAGCGGCCCCGGCTCCATCACCAACGGCGTTCTGACTGCCTCCCTCGGCGATCTCGCGGGGGGCGCGACCGTCGCCATCCACGTTACCGGACTGACCGACGCGGCCGACTGCGGCACCCTGACCAACACGGTTACCGTGGCGGCGTCGAACGAGGAGGCCGACGACCTGGACGACAACACCGCGACCGCCACCATCACCGTGCAGTGCCCCGACATCCATGTCGCCAAGACCGTCGGCGAGACCGGCGAAACGACCGGGACCATCAACGCTGGGGACAACGCCGTCTTCACCATCGTCGTCAGCAACGCCGGCCCGGGGGCGGCCTA
>DASPXY010000015.1:0-3581 GCA_035637055.1 Gemmataceae bacterium
TGCGCTGGGGGGAAGAAGGGGCGCACGCGCTGTGCCATGTGCGGGCGCTGTACCGCAGCGAGAAGGGCCAGTGGGAGGCTTTCTGGCAACGCCAGTACGCCTCGCCTCCATCTGTTCAGCAACTTAACTGACGCCCACACACCGCGCACCAAGGGAACTGCTGGAAGGAGATGACCCATGCGCGAACCCCCCACCCAGGCCCGATGTACGCTCGTGACGGCCCCGGTCTTGCTGGCGGCCAGCCTCCTCGCCGCCCAAACCACGGACCCTCCAACCGGGGTCAAGAAGCTCAACCCGATCCAGCAGGAGAACAGCAAGCCCGGCGCGCTCGACTGGCAGCTGACGCGCGTGCGGCTCGACAAGCGCGACGGCTTCCGCTCGCCGTGGATCGAAGGATACTGCTCACATCAGTCGGTGCAGGCAGGCGACACACTGCAGATCATGGTCAGCACCACACCCGCCGCGCGGTTCCAGATCGAGATCTTCCGCACCGGCTACTACGGCGGCCGCGGCGCACGCCTGATGACGACCCTCGGCCCGTTCCAGGGCAAGGCGCAGCCAGTGCCCCCCGTCGGGCCGCGCCGCCTCCGCGAGTGCAAGTGGGAGCCGTCGGCCTCGCTGAAAATTCCCGCGGACTGGCTCAGCGGCGTCTACCTCGGCCGCCTCACCACCCTTCCAGAGAAGGACGATCTCCCTTATTGGCAGAGTTACGTGGTCTTCATCGTCCGCGATAATCGTGCGGCCGACGTGCTATTCCAGTGCAGCGACAATACCTGGCAGGCGTACAATCGCTGGCCGGATAGCTACTCGGTCTACACCGACCCCAAGGGCACGCAGGGACCGTGGAGCGACGTCAGTTTCGATCGGCCCTACGCCAAGTACGCTCAGATCTACGAGAATCCGATGTCAGTTGGCTCGGGCGAGTGGCTGTGTTTCGAGTTTCCGCTGGCCTACTGGCTGGAGCAGCACGGCTACGACGTTACCTACTGCTCGAACAGCGATATGCTCTCTCCCGAAAGGGGTCTGAAGTGCAAGGCGTTCCTGAGCGTCGCCCACGATGAATACTGGGACATCCGCGCGTACCGGAGCGTCGAGAAAATGCGCGATGCCGGCGTCAGCCTGCTGTTCCTCTCGGGCAACGCGGTCTGTTGGGTCACTCCGCTGAAGCCGAGCAGCGACGGGCGGCCCAGCCGCATCATGTTTCGCGGCGGACCGTACGGCGGCAAGTACAAATGGGCCGAACACCGCGAGAAGGCTCATGGGCCGTTTCCGGAGCGCGGCCCCGACGAGGGCTACCTGATCGGGGCGCGCAACGTCGAGCCGGTCAACGGCGGCGGCGACTGGATCGTTACCAAACCCGATCACTGGATCTTCGAGGGCACCGGGATGAAGAAGGGCGATCGCGTTCCGGGGCTGATCGGCTGGGAGTATCACGGCGACCCGCCGGCGGACCTGCCGGGGCTGGAGGTCGTCGGCGCCGGGACCGCGTGGGTGGGCGGGACGCGGCCGCAGCGCTGGACCGCGACGATTTACCCTGGCCCGAAGGGGAACATCGTTTTCAATGCCTCGTCGATCTTCTGGTCGCAGGGCCTGAGTTCACCGCCGGGGCACATGCTGCCGTGGTCGCACTGGAGCCGCCCGCACGGCCCCGACCCGCGGGTGCAGCAGATCACCCACAACGTGCTGCGCCGGGCACTGCGAGCCGAGAAACGGTGATGGTGCGGCAGGCCAAACCTGGAGTTCCCCGGCCAAAGCTCCGGAGCGCGGGCGTCTCGCCCGCATCCAGGCTCCCTGGATGCGGGCGAGACGCCCGCGCTCCGGAGTGTTGGCCGCTCACCGTTACATAGGGGCCTTGCGGAAGTCGTCGCGCAGGGCGGCGAACTGCGCCTGACGCTCGGCACTTACGCGCTCCCCGAAGTTGAGAAAGACCTTGAACGCCGCAGAGCCGGTGGTGTCGTAGAACTGGATACTCAGAGTATTGACACCGTTCATGTGGCTCGGCTTCTCGACGGCGAAGGCGGCGCCGAGGTTGCCGTAACGAATGTGCATGTCGAGCGTCTTCGTCTGAACGTTGAAGAACGGGCCCCAGGTGCTGAACTTGCCGAAGCGGCCGACGCACTCCAGGGTCGCAGCCGCATTGGTGACGATGACATGGACATCGCCCAGCGCCTCGAAGCGGCCAATCAACTCCTCCCAGCGCGACACGTCCAGTTCGACGGCGCGGCCAGCGGGCATGGCGCGCAAGATGTCGGCCTCCGGCACGCCGAAGTCGCGGGCGAGCTGCATGGTCATGGCGCCGGGGTTGTCGTCAAAGGCAGCCCGCAGACGCTGGGCCAGACCGTCGGCGGTAGCGGGTGCCACATTTCCTGTATGTCCCATGGGGTTCCTTTCAGAGCGTAACTTTTCGACCGTGATATTACTCCGGCACGAAAGATCCTCACTAACCCGAAGCGTAAGCGAGGGACCGCAATAACTCCGTCCCTCGCTTACGCTTCGGGTTAGTGTGACGATCGTCCGTGCCGGAGTAATACTTCGTGGAAACTCGGGCCAACCCGGCGACGCTACTTCACATCCTCCTGCAAGCGCCGCCGTAGCCCCGTGTAGCGGCGGGCCGTATCCTGACGCTGCACCGCCAATCCCAGCGCCTTGCCGCTGCCGACCAGCACCACCAGCCTCTTGCCGCGCGTGATCGCCGTGTACAGCAAGTTGCGCTGCAACATCACGAAATGCTGCGTATGCACCGGGATGACGACCGCCGGATACTCGCTGCCTTGACTTTTATGGATACTTAAACTATACGAAAGTCCCAACTCGTCTAACTCGCCGAAGTCGTAGATAACCTCGCGGCCATCGTACTCGACTCGCAACTCCTGCTCCTCCGTGTCCACGGCGGCGATGCGGCCAATGTCGCCATTGAAGACCTCTTTGTCGTAATTATTGACCGTCTGCAGCACCTTGTCGCCTTGGCGGAACGTCGAGCCGAAGCGCTGCACCTCCGCCTTGGCGCCCGGCGGATTGAGGATCTCCTGCAGGCGTGCGTTGAGGTTCTGCGTCCCGAGTTCGGAGCGGTTCATCGGCGTCAGCACTTGCACGTCGCGCAGCGGGTCGAGGCCGAAGCGCGCCGGGATGCGCTCGCGGACCATCGTGATGATCTTCCGCAGCACGGCGTCTGGCGTCTCCGCTTCGACGACGTAGAAATCGCCCTTGCCCGGCTCGCACGATTCCGGCACCTCGCCTTGGTTGACGCGGTGCGCCGCCCGCACGATGCCGCTGGCGCCGGCCTGGCGAAAGATCTCCGTCAGCCGCACCACCGACACCGCCTCCGAGCCGATCACGTCCGCGAGCACCGCCCCCGGCCCGACCGAGGGCAACTGGTCCACGTCGCCGACCAGCACCAGGCACGCCCACGGCGGCACCGCCCGCAGCAACTGATTCATCAGCACCACGTCCACCATCGACGCCTCGTCCACGATCAACAGGTCCGTGTCGAGGTGGTGCTCGCGGTCGCGCTTGAAGCCGCCCACCGCCGGGTCGAACTCCAGCAGGCGGTGGATCGTCTTCGCCTCGCGGCCCGTCGTCTC
>DASPXY010000016.1:0-6351 GCA_035637055.1 Gemmataceae bacterium
TCGAAGCGCACCGCCGCCGATTCGCCGCCGCGCTCGATGATCTGTGTGAAGCACTGAAGAGCTCCGGTGTTATCGCCACGCGCGTAAGCCTGTCGAGCCGCCTGGAGATCCCGTGCGTTGCGCGCCTGCGGCGTCAATTGCAGGGCGGCGAAGAGCCCCGCGACGAGGAGCACGCCAGCGGCGACGGCGGCCAGCAGCCAGGGATGAGACGCCACACGCCGCTTCAGCCGTTGGCCAGCCGACAACCTGCCTCTCAAGGTTTCCGCCAGCAGGCGCGCCGACGCGGGACGCTGCTCCGGGTCGAACGCGAGGCAACCCTCGACGAGCCGAGCAATGCCGCGGTCTACCCTGGGATTCAGCTGCCGCAGCGGGGTGGGGCCGCTGCGTTGCCGGTCGAGCAGATAGGCCGCCAGCGCTTTCCGGTCGTTCTTGCGCGGCAGCGGGCCGAACGGATGCTTCCCGGTGAGCAGTTCGTACAACAGCACGCCGAGCGCGAACAGGTCGGCGCGCGGCCCAATGGCGTCCTGGTCGCGAGCGTCGCGTTCGCTCATGGCCTGGATCTGCTCGGGGGCCATGTACGGCAAGGTGCCGCCGAGGGCCTGCTCGCCCACTTCTTCATTGCAGCTGAGGTTGAAGTCCAGCAGCATCGGCTGACCGGCCGGCGTCAGCAGGACGTTCGCTGGCTTCAGGTCGCGGTGATAGATTCTGCGTTCGTGAACGTGCGCCAGCGCGTCGGCCATTTGGGAGCCCAGGTGCAGCACTCCCTCCAAATAGCTACCTCCGCGCAGGATGGCGGCGGGCTCCTCTTCGGTGGATGGTGAAGAAGGGTGCAAGCCCACGGGCCGCGGCCCGTGGGCTTCTGCACCATCCACCATCCACCATCCACCATCCACCGCCTCCGCTACTTCCAGAAAGACATCGGCTCGCTCGGGCAGGCGCGGCTGGCGGGCAAGGTGTGCGAGCACGTCTTCGAGGGTAGCGCTGCCGTGGTAGGGCATGCAGACGACGGTCCAGCCGGTGTCGTCGTCGGCGCAGAGAGAGTGAACCGGGACGATGTTCGGGTGCGCCAGGCTGCCGAGGGTGTCGGCCTCGACCGACCCATCCAGCAGCGACACCTTGACGACGACCAGGCGGTCGCCCAGCGCCGGCTCGCGCGCCAGGAAGACGCGGGCAAAGGCCCCACGGCCCAGTTCGCGGATCAGAGCGAACCCCAGCAGCATGTCGCCCGCCTCGGGCCAGGACTGGCCTTCGTCGTCTTCGAGGAATTCGGGGTTCTCGTCGAAGAACTGGCGCGTCACGAGGATTTCGAGCAACGAGTCGCCGCAGCCAGGGAAACGGGCGCCAAACTCCTCGGCGTTGAGAGCCTCGCCCGCAGCGAGACGCTGGGAGAATTCCTCGCAGGCCAGGTCGCGCAGGAGTTGCTTGTGCCCGGCCCATTCGGGATGATGGGCCAGCACCTCGCGGGCGCCGGTAGCCGGATCGAGATCGCGTAACTCCTTCATTTCGGCGATCAACTGGCGGGTGATCGCACCGGCCGGGGATCCGTGCCTGCGTTCCCTGGTCGAGTTGAGCGCGTTCATGGCCGGTACCTCGAGAAGATCTTCTGGATCTGGCGACGGATCGTTTTCTCGTTGAGCTTCAACTCCCGGGCAATGTCGGCGTGCGTGTGGCCCTCGCGGAGCATTTCCAGGATGCGCTGATGGTGGAACGGCAGGTGGGAGCGCAGGCGCTCCCAGGTTTCCTTGGCCGCGAGCTGCTCGCCGGGGGTGGCGTCGCTGGAGCGCAACTTGGCGGCCTCGATACGCGCTGAGCCGTCCAGCGAATGCTCGCGCTTGAGGTTGTACTTGCCGTTGAGACGCTTGCGCATTTCGTCGGTGACCTTGTTGCGGGCCATGCAGACGAGGAACTTCATCAGCGCGGCGGGGTCGTTGAAGGTATGATCGAGTTCCCCGGCGAAGAACGACGCCCAAACCTCCTGGAGGAAGTCGAGGGAGTCGAAGATCGAGCGCATGCCGACATCCAGTTTTTGACGGATGACGGCCATGATGTGCGGGCCGTAGCGTTCGAGAAGTTGGCGAACCGCCCCTTCTCCCCCCTCACGAACCTGCTCAAATAACTGGGTAAATTCCTGCCTTTTATCAGCCATCGCGGCGCCTCGCTCCGGGAGGGCCACCCTCCATCACGTTTCAGGGCAGTTGGCCCCGCGGAATACCGCATGGCTCACCACCCCTCAGTGCGGCCGCCCTGCCGGAGGAGCCCCTCGTTGGGCTGGCAAGCCGCATCCTCGCGCAGACCGCCCCCATTTCCCAGAGAGCCGGCTTGCCATACTCTATCTTGTAGCCACGAAACCCCGGCGGAGCAAGGCGAAAGCCAAACGTGCCGGTTCGGTTTTGCGTGGGGCGTGAACCGTGGAGCGTGGACGGTGAAGACACACGGTTGTGGCACGGTCAGGAGACCGTGCCACAACCGTGCAGTCCACGGTCCACGCCCCACGGTCCACGGTCCACGGTTCAGGAGCCCATCATGCGCCCCAACGAATGCCCGACCGAGCAAGAGCTGTCCGCCTTCCACCTCGGCGACTTGCCGGAAGCGCTGCAGGCCACGGTGGCGGCCCACCTGGAGCAGTGTACCCTCTGCGAGACGACCCTGCAGCAGCTCGAAGGCGAGAGCGATCTCATCCTCAGCGCGCTGCGCCTGCCCGCCAACGGTGCGACGGCGTCGGGAGGCGACGAGGAGGCCAGGACAGCACTGCCGCGGCTGCCGGGCTACGAGATGATCCAGGAGATCGGCCGCGGCGGCATGGGCGTCGTCTACAAGGCGAAACAGGTGCGCCTCGGCCGCCTGGTCGCCCTGAAAATGCTGCTCGGCAGCGACCGCAACCGGCTGGAACGATTCCACGCTGAGGCCGCCACCGTGGCTCAGTTGCAGCACCCCCATATCGTGCAAATTTTCGACATCGGCGAGTACCAGGGGCAACCCTATCTGGCGCTGGAACTCGTGGAAGGCAGCAGCCTGGCGGAGTCCCTGGCAGGCCGGCCGCGGCCAGTGCGTGAGTCGGCCGAACTGCTGTCGATCCTGGCGCGTGCGGTCGGCTACGCCCACGAGCACGGCGTCGTCCATCGCGACTTGAAGCCGGCCAACGTGCTCTTGGCGAGCGGGGGGCGTGAGCCCCCTGATCCCTCGGAGTCATCAGGGGGCTCACGCCCCCCGCTCGCCGGTGCTGCCCCGAAGATCACCGACTTCGGCCTCGCCCGCCGTCTCGAAATGAGCGACACGCGCACCGTCGAGGGCGACGTGCTTGGCACACCCGCCTACATGGCCCCCGAACAGGCCGCCGGCCGCACGCGCGACGTCGGCCCGGCAGCCGACGTCTATGCGCTGGGTGCCATCCTCTACGAGATGCTCACGGGCCGGCCGCCGTTCCAGGGGCAGACCTTGCTCGAAACGCTCGCCCAGGTTCGCTCGCTCGATCCGGTCCCACCGTCGCGCTTGCAGCCCGGCATTCCGCGTGATCTGGAGACAATCTGTCTTAAATGTCTGCATAAAGCGCCGCGCGGCCGCTACGCCAGCGCCGCCGCCCTCGCTGCTGACCTCGATCGCTTCCTCGTCGGCGCACCGATCCTGGCCCGCCGCGTCGGCGGCCTCGAGCGCCTGGAGCGCTGGTGCCAACGGAACCCTGGCGTGGCGGCCCTGGTTGGCGTTCTGGCCGCCGTCCTGATCGCCGGTTTCGTCCTGGTGGCGTGGAAGTGGCGCGATGAGATGCACGCCCGCGCCGCTGCGGAACTGGCCACCGCCGCCGCCCTGGCGGAGAAGGCCCGAGCCAACGAGGAACGGCGCAAGGCCGAGCAGCTCTCCGCCAGCAGTACCCTCGACGTCGCCATCAACCAGGGGGAGCACGGCCAAACCGATCGGGCGATGTTGCTTCTGGCGCGCAGCCTGGAACTGGCGGAGGGGATCGCGGACCCTGAACTGGAACGCCTCATCCGCATCAACCTGGGTGGCTGGCGGCGCGAACTGGTGCGGTTGCGGGCAACGCTGCCGCATCCCGACTGGACGTGGGCGGTCGCCTTCAGTCCCGACGGCAAGTTGGCCCTGACCGGCTGCAAGGACCGTGCGGCCCGACTCTGGGACGTCGGCACGGGGCAGCAGGTCGGCGGGCCGCTATGGCACGAGGATCCCGTCTGGACTGTCGGCTTCAGTCCCGAGGGGAGTACCATACTGACTGGCAGCGGCGACCCGGACAATCGAAACGGCACGCTACGTCTGTGGACGACGGCAACCCGGGAACCGCGCGGCCCGGCCTTGCTGCGCGGCCAGGCGATCCGCACGGCGACCTTCGGTCCCGATGGCCGCACCGTACTGGTCACGGGCTCGAAAGGGGCACATCTGCTGTCGACGACCGGCGATCCGCCGCCGCTCGCCCTCCCCCACCCGGGCGGTGTGCTGATGAGCACGCTCGCCCCGGATGGTAAAACCGTCGTGACCGTGGGCGGCGACGGCACGGCGCGGCTGTGGCGGACGGCGGCCCTGCGCGAGGCCCCGGATCGAGCCCCAGAGCCCTTCGCCACTCTCCAGGAGAATGTCGCTGGAGAAAAGCCGACGGGGCAGTATCGCAGGATCCTGACGGCCGAATTCAGCCCCGATGGCCGCTTCGTGGCGACGGGGGCCAGTGTGTTCGACATGGCCCAGAAACGGCTCCTCGGCGGCGAGGTGCGCGTCTGGCGGGCCGACACCGGGGAGGCCTTCAGCCGACGTTTGCCCCATCGCGGACCGATCAAGGTGCTATCTTTCAACCCCGATGGCAGGAGGCTGCTGGCGGGCGTCCTGATCGCCCTGGAGAAGGGTAAATTCGGCGGTGAGTCGCGCCTGTGGGACGTGGGCTCGGGGCGGCAAATCGGGGGGCCGCTCGAGCATGGCGGGCCCGTGTGGGCGGTCGCTTTCAGCCCCGACGGGCGCCTGCTACTGACAGGCTCCGAGGATGGCCGGGTTCACTTCTGGCTGGCCGCGAACGGTCAGTCGCTGGGCGAGTTTCCGACGTCGGGCAATGTGCGTGCCGTGGCCTTCAGCCCCGATGGCCGGACAGCCCTGGCCGGGTCTACCTACACGCCCAGCCGGGCGCGCCTGTTCACCGTTCCCCAGGGCCTGGGCGACGTCCTCGCCCCCGTCCACGACCGGCCTGTGACGGCCCTGGCGTTCAGCCCCGAGGGCAAACTGCTGGCGACCGCCAGCGCCGACGGTACCGCCCGGCTCTGGGACGTGGCCACGCGAACGCCGCTCGGCCTGGTGTTGCGGCACACCGACGCGGTGACCGCGGTCGCGTTCAGCCCCGACGGCAAGCAGCTGGCGACCGGGAGCAAGGATGGCACCGCCCGCTTGTGGGAAACGGCCACCGGTCGGCCGCACGGTCCGCCGCTGAGCGAAGGGCAGCCGATCCGCAATGTCGTCTTCAGCCCCGACGGCAAGCGGCTGCTCACGGTCCGCGACCTTGGCCGCGGCGGCCGGTTGTGGGACACCGCGACCGGCGTGCAAATTGGTCAACCCCTTGCGGGGGAGTGGATCGACGGTGGGGTGTTTAGCGCCGACAGCAAACTGGTGGCCACGGGGGGAGGCGACAAGAAGGGGCGGCTCCACGACGCGACGACGGGCAAGGTGACTGGCCCCGAGTTCCAGCATCCGGGGGCGGTCGAGGGGATCGCGTTCAGCCCCGACGGGCGGTGCCTGGCGACAGGCTGTGCCGATGGCAAGATGCGCTTGTGGGACGTGGCGACGGGCCGGCGGCTTGGGTCGCCCCTGCTCCACCCCCAGACGGTTCAGCAAGTCGCTTTCAGCTCTGATGGGAAGCGGCTGCTGACGCGCAGCTGTCACGCGACGTGGCTGTGGGACGCGGTCACGGGGCAGCCGCTCGGGCCGCCCTTGCAGCAGAGTGGGCGGGTCGAGGCAGCGGCGTTTAGTGCTGACGGCAAGTGGATCCTGACGGGCAGTCGCGACGGGACGGCGCGGTTGTGGGATGGAGGCACGGGCCGCCGCCTGGGGCCGCCGCTGCGTCACCCGAGTTCGCTGCGCGCCGTCGCCTTCCAGCCCGGGGGCCGCCTGTTCGCAACGCTCTGCGACGATGGCCTGGTGCGGTTGTGGGACGTGCCGACCCCGGCGACCGGAGAGGCCAGGGAGATCCGTCGCCGGGTCGAATTGCTGACCGGCAGGGACTTGACGGACATGGGCGCCCTGCACGAACTAGACGCGGATGTACTGGAGAGATTAAGGCGCGAATTGGACGGAGGCAGCCGCGATCCCTTCGCCGCTGCGCCGCGCGAAGAGTCTGGAACTTGGTTGGCGAGCGGCGCGGCGTGAGCC
>DASPXY010000017.1:0-9641 GCA_035637055.1 Gemmataceae bacterium
TGTGGCTGAGGAGCGTCTGCAACGATTCCGCCTTTTCCCAGGGTAGTTGTCCTGTATACAGCTCATAAGCGGTCACGCCCAGCGCGAACAGGTCCACACGGTGGTCGGTCGTGGAGCGCCGGACCAGTTCTGGCGCCAGGTAGTTCGGCGTGCCGGTGCGGTTGCCGGGCTTGCAGAACGCCGGCTGGTAAGGGATCGTCAGGCCGAAATCGATCAGCTTGACCACGCCTTCGTTGGTGACCATGATGTTGCGCGGGCAGATATCGCGGTGCAGGTAGCGCTGTTTGTGGACATAACCGAGCCCTTCTGCCGTTTGGAGCAGCAAATCGACGCGCTTGCCCGCCAATTGCGGACTGCGCGTCTCGATGAGGAAGTTCAGTCCCATGCCGTCGATGAGTTCCATGACGAGATACTGCTCGTTGTCGCTCGTCATGCCGTATTCGTAGGTCTGCACGACGTTCTTGTGCTTCAGCGCGGCGCAGATGGCGCCTTCCATGGGCCGTTTCAGACCCACGAAGCGGGCCTCGAACTTGGCGGTCTTCTCCTTGTCGAGAACCTTCAGGCAGACCGTCTTGGCGCTCTGGCGGTCGCGCGCCCGCCACACCTTGGACATGCTGCCCTGCCCCGTGCGCCCGAGCAGGTCGAAGCGTTTGCTGACGTTGATGCGCGGCAGCTTGGCCCCCGGCCCTTTTCTCCCGCCACCGAACAGCTCTTTCAACTTGGTGAGGAAGCCCACGGAGTTGTCCTTGTCAGGGGGTCAAGAGAGTTTGTTCGTAGTTCCGCCTTCAGGCGGGTTGACGTCAACCCGCCTGAAGGCGGAACTACAAACAAACCCCCTGGCCCCTGCTCAGTGTTCGCAGTAATCGATGATCCTTGCCAGTTCCGTCCGCAAATCCTTCCGCGGCACGATCCGATCGACGAAGCCATGCTTGAGCAGGAACTCGCTGGTCTGGAAGCCCTCGGGCAGTTCCAGACGTACCGTGTTCCAGATGGTGCGTTTGCCGGCGAAGCCGATCAGGGCGCCCGGCTCAGCGAGGGTGATGTCCCCCTGCAGCGCGAAGCTGGCCGCCACACCGCCCATGGTCGGATTGGTCAGCACCGAGACGTACAGGCCGCCGGCCCCATCGTAGCGCGCCAGGGCCGCCGACACCTTGGCCATCTGCATCAGCGACAGGATACCTTCCTGCATGCGCGCCCCGCCACCCGACCCGCTGACGATGATCAGCGGCAGTTCGAGGCGCATCGCCGCCTCGGCGGCGCGGGCGATCTTCTCGCCGACCACCGAGCCCATGCTGCCGGCCATGAACGAGAAATCCGTGACGACGAACACCACCGGCCGGCCGCGAATGTAGCCGCGGCCGACCACCGCCGCGTCGGGCATGCCGGTCTTCGCCTGTTCCGCCTTGAGGCGCTCCGCGTAGGGCAGCCGGTCGCGAAAGCCGAGGGCGTCGCGCGGCCAGAGGTTTGTGAACCACTCCTCGAAACTTTCCTCGTCGAGAAGCTGGCGAATGCGCTCACGGGCTCCGACGTAGAAGTGGTAACCACACTCCGGACAGACGCCCAGGCGGCTTTCCATTTCCTTGCGAAAGATGGTGGCCTTGCACTGGGGACAGCGGATCCACAGCCCTTCCGGCACGCCACGCTTGGGCCGACCCACGGTTGCCATGCCTTTCGCCTCATGCACGCCCTCGGGTCGCAACCCGGGGGTTTTATCGGTGCCCTACTTTCGCTTCATCTCAACCAAGTCCGCGGGGTGCGTCAAGCCCTTTTCGCGTCTATCTGCGCCAGCGCCTTGAACGGCGTCCCTTCGACGTACTCCAGGAACGCGCCGCCCCCGGTCGAGACGTGCGTCATCTTCGCGTCGAGGCCGAATTCCTCGACGGCCTCCGCCGTCTCGCCGCCGCCGACGACCGTCACCGCTTTTGCGTCGGCCAGCGCCTGTGCTAGTACACGTGTCCCCTTACTGTAGGGATTATCCTCATACTTGCCCATCGGCCCATTCCAGACGACCGTGCGCGCGGCGACGATCTCTTCGCGGTAACGGGTCATCGTCTTCGGCCCAATGTCCACGCCGATCCAGCCGTCAGGGATGTCGCCTTCGACCACCTTCGCTGTCTCTGGAGCGTCGAGACGCTGGACGATCAGATGATCGACCGGCAGCACGATCTTGGCCCCGCCGAGCGCGAGCAGTTCGCGGGCGACGTCCAGCTTATCGGCCTCAACCTTCGAGCCGCCGACGCCGCGACCCTGGGCTTTCAGGAACGTATAAGTCATCGCCCCGCCGATGAGGGTGCGGTCCACACGCCCGAGCAGGGCCTTGATGAAGCCGATCTTGTCCGACACCTTGGCCCCGCCAAGGATGGCGACAAACGGCCGCTCCGGTGCCGACAGCAACCGATCCAGTATTTCCAGCTCTTTTGCGACCAGGGTGCCAACGACGCGCGGTTTGCCGGCCATCGCCGCGGGCACGGCGACCATCGAGGCGTCCTCGCGGTGACAGGTGCCGAAGGCGTCGTTGACGTAGGCGTCGCCGAGAGCGGCGAGCTGTTGTGCGAACGCACGGTCGCCTTTTTGCTCACCGGGGTGGAAACGCAGGTTCTCCAGGAGCAGCACGTCGCCGGGCTTCATCGCCTTGGCCGCCGCCTCGACCTGCGGGCCGACCACCTCATCGACCTTCTTGACCGGACAGCCGAGCAGTTGTTGAAGGCGTTCGCCAACCGGGTTCATCCGAAAGGCGGCGTCCTTCTTGGGGTCGCCCTTGGGGCGGCCGAGGTGGCTCATCAGGAGGACGGCGGCGCCGCGGTCGAGGAGCGTCTTGATGGTCGGCAGGGCGGCACGGATACGGCGGTCGTTGGTGATGTTGCCGGCGGCGTCCTGCGGCACGTTGAAATCGACGCGCACCAACACTCGCTTGCCGTGCAGGTCCGGCAGGTCGGCGAGGGTTTGCTTGGGCATGCCTGTCCCTCCAACATCACAAAATCATGAAGCACAAAATCATAAGAGAGAAGAGAGCGGGTTCCTGTCTCTCTTCTCTGATGATTTTGTGCTTCATGATTTTGTGGGTTAACTCTTCGTGACCATGTAGCGCAACAGGTCAACGCACCTGTGTGAGTAACCCCATTCGTTGTCGTACCAGCTGATCAACTTGAAGAAACGGCTGTTCAACTCGATCCCGGAGCCGGCATCGAAGATGCTCGAATGCTCGTCGTGGATGAAGTCCGACGACACGACCTCATCGGCGGTGTAGGCGAGGATGTCTTTCAGGTAGGATTCGCTGGCCCGCTTCATCGCTTCGCAGATCTGCTTGTAGCTCGTCTCCTTCACGGTGCGCACGGTCAGGTCGATGACCGAGACGGTCGGCGTCGGCACGCGGAAGGACATGCCGGTGAGTTTGCCCTTCACCTCGGGGATCGCGAGACCGACTGCCCTGGCGGCGCCGGTACTCGACGGGATGATGTTGATCGCCGCACTCCGGCCGCCCTTCCAGTCCTTCTTCGACGGCCCATCGACGGTCTTCTGCGTCGCGGTGTAACTGTGAACGGTCGTCATCAACCCTTCCTCGATGCCGAAACCCTCCTTGAGGAGAACGTGAACCACCGGCGCCAGGCAATTCGTCGTGCAACTGGCGTTCGAGATGATATTGTGCTTTGCGGGATCGTATTTCTCGTGATTGACGCCCATGACGATCGTGATGTCCTCGCCCTTGGCCGGCGCGGAGATGATGACCTTGCGGGCGCCGGCGGCGAGGTGTCCCTTCGCCTTCTCCGCCTCGGTGAACAGGCCGGTCGATTCGATGACGTACTCGACCCCGAGTTGCTTCCACGGCAAAGCGGACGGGCCTTCCTTCGGGGCGGAAATGCACTTGATCGTGTGGCCATCGACCACGAGGGTATCATCCTCGGCGACGCCAGCCGACGACTTCTGGCTGACGACGGTGCCTTTGAAGCGGCCTTGCGTCGAGTCGTATTTCAGCAAATAGGCGAGGTTGTCGGCGGGCACAACATCGGTGACGGCGACCACGTCGAGCGCCTTGCCGAGCAAGCCCTGCTCCACGAGGGCGCGAAACACCAGCCGCCCGATGCGGCCGAAACCGTTGATGCCAACTTTCACTCCTGCCATTGGAACTCCTTGTAACGCTAATCGACCTGGCCAATGCTGATAGCCGGGATTGCGTCCCGTTGATACCCTAATTCTTACAGGTTTCCGGTCGCAGGTCGAGGGCCGGCTCAGGACATACACGGCTCACTCCAAATCTCACAAGAGAAGGTCGAATCATGGGCGCGATTCGTGTGGCGGTCACCGGGGCGGCGGGGCAGGTGGCCTATGCGATGCTGGGGCGGCTGGCCTCCGGCGAGGTTTTTGGCCCGAATCAGAAAATCATCCTGCAACTGCTCGATATTCCCTTCGATGCCAAGCGGAAGCAGGAGCAGCCCAACGTGAAGCAGCCGATGGAGATTCTCGAAGGGATCGCGATGGAGCTGGAGGATTGCAGTTTCCCGACGCTGCAGGAAGTGATCGTCACCGACAACGAGGACAAGGCGTTCGACGGCTGCAACTGGGCGCTGCTCGTCGGCGCGTTCCCGCGCGGGCCGGGCATGGAGCGGAAGGATCTGCTCGGTCGCAACGGCAGGATCTTCGTCAGCCAGGGGAGGGCGCTGGCGGCGAGGGCGGCGAAGGACGTGCGTGTCCTGATCGTCGGCAATCCGTGCAACACGAATTGCCTGGTCGCCTACAGCAACGGCCGCGACATCCCCGCCGACCGCTGGACCGCGATGACGCGCCTGGACCACAACCGCGCCCGCAGCGCTCTCGCCAAGAAGGCCGGCGTCGCCAATGAGGATGTGACCTGCGTCACCATCTGGGGCAATCATAGCAACACGCAGTACCCCGACTTCACGAACGCCAAGATCAAGGGCCGGCCTGCCACCGAAGTGATTACGGATCGCAATTGGCTGGAGAACACATTCGTGCCGCAGTGCCAGAACCGCGGCGCCGCGGTCATCAAGGCGCGCGGCAGCAGTTCGGCGCTGTCGGCGGCGAACGGGGCGCTCGATCATGTCAAAAGTCTGCTGAACCAGACCGCGGCGAACGATTGGGTGAGCATGGCGACGGTGTCGAAGGGGGAGTATGGCGTCCCCGCTGGGCTGGTGTTTGGCTACCCCTGCCGCAGCGACGGCAAAGGCAACTACACGGTTGTGGAGGGGGCCAAACTGGACGCTTTCGGGCAGCAGAAGTTCCAGGCGACGTTGAAGGAGTTGCAGGAGGAGCGCGACGCGGTGCGGGATCTGCTGCCGGGCTGATGGCCGTTCTCGCGAGAGCATGTCCCGCTCGCGGGTCAGCACTCTGGATTGCTAACCCCGCAAGCGGGACGGTAGAGGCTGCTTCCAGGTCGATCCTCATGGCCCAATGCCGCGCTCAAGGCGCTGGGGACACTGGCGAAGGTTGGGCTCCCATCCACCAGCGGCGCCACTCCTCGGCGATCTGGCGAAGGTCTTCTGACTCGAACAGCAACTTCTGCATCCGTGCATTGGGGTTGCTGTCGCCTTGATTCGTTTGCACGAGCGGATCTACTTTCTCCGCCTGGGACGCCACACTGCCACAACCCGCCCCAAGCAAAGCACCGGCGGCCGCTCCCGCAGTTGGGGTGAAGGGAATCGCTGGGGGCCGCGGGGTCGATCGAGCCTTCTTCGTGGGCTTCTTCAACATGAGCATTATCTCTCTGGTGATCATCTCTTTCTGGTCGGTCCCCTGGTCGGAGGCGGCATCACCGAACAACTTCAATCGCTCCGCGTTCCGAATGATCGCCGGCACGAGGAGCTTGCCGTCCACGCCGGCGCGGTGAAGCGCGAGGATGGTGACGATAAAGGCGTCCGAAGAGCGCGTTTCGTTCAGGATCGAGAGCGACTCTTTGACGAACTCGTCATCCCGTGAACTGTCTTGCTGGGAACTCGGGTCGTAGAAACGCGCACGGGGATCGGAAACGGGGCCTTGGTAGTAACCCGCTTCGGGGGGAGGAGGGGGCACCTGGGCATGCAGTGACCCTACCAGTCCGCCGAGGACGAACAGACCGCACAAGACGCGACTTTTCATTGACTGAATCTCCTTATTGTCAGTTGTTCGGCACATATTGCTCGGTGTACGTGCTCTGGAACCGATAACTGCTGCCGGGGCCTTGATGCCCTTCCAGCACCTTGTCAACCAGCAAGCGAGCGCTGTGCAGCCGCCCCGAGCCGATGTCGAAGACGATCTCGCCCGCTGTCTGTTTCTGGAGCAGCGGTATCTGGTCGCGCAGGCTGGCCGGCGTGTTCTTGAGCTGCGTCGCCAGGCGGATATGGCCAGCGCTGCCCTCCACCTTCTCGCAGACGTATTTCTGGACCGTCTCGTACTCTTCGCCGGTTCCTTGCGGCGGATCGAGGGTGATCTTGTACGATCGCTCCCACGCCTGCCCCGCCGCGGGCGCCGCCTCCGGCAGCACTACCACGAGCGGCAATTCGCTCTCGTAACGTTTGGCGTCGCCTTGCGGCACCCCGACGACGCGGCCGTAACCATCGACGCGCAGGATCGCCAGCGTTGCGCCGACGTACTTCGCCAGCTGTTCACGGAGTTCCGGAGTGCTCTTCTCGGGATTGGCGCTATCGAACAGCAGGACGCTGCCGTCGGGGCGGGTCTGTTCGTTGCGCATCGCCGCCAGCGAGAGTTGCAGCGTCGCGACGCCCTGGCCATCGACGGCCTGCACCTGCCAGCGCTTGACGAGGGCGAGCTTCGCGGTCGTCTCGGTCTTGTTGCTGCCGACCACTTCCGTGACGGTCGTGACGTGATCGACGCGATACTGCAGCGTCTGGCCCACCTGCCAGCGGAAGCGCCACGCCGGGCCCTGGGCCGTCGCCGTTGCACTCATCGCCAGACCGACCAGGATCGCCAGACCGTATTTGCGCATATCTATCCCTCCTCCGCTCCGGGCGTTCGAGTCGCGGCGGGGATATAGCAAAGGGCTTACGGCGAGGCCAGCCCAATCATCCGGCACTCCGTTTGCAAGTTAGAATAGTATCGACCCATGAATGATCTTCACCCAGTTGCCGCAGCGGAAAGGGACGACCCATGAGCAGCCTCCTGAAATTGACCGCGATCGTGGCCTTCCTTGCCCTGGGAGGTTTTCTGCTCTACACGGGCTGCGGTTGCCTCGACCGTCTGCTCACGCCCGAGTGCGACCTGATCCGCGTCGCCGGCATCGCCCTGTTCGCCACCTTCGCGGTGGTCTTCGGAGCGCTCGTCGGCGTCTGGCCCATCTCCGACCGCAATGACCCTTTCATTTCCCGTTGATGGGAGGCGGCGGAGTATCCTTCTTCTTGACGCTCACGACGTTCGTGAACAGGTTGGCGTTGGGCACGAAGATTGTCTTGTCCTCGACGTCGAGGACGGTGTAGCGCAGGTTGATCTCGATGACCTGGCCTTCGTGCTCCTCGACGGTGATGTGATCGCCGTGGCGGAACGGCTTGTAGACGAGGATGAGGATGCCCGAGAGGGCGTTGGAGATGATGTCCTTGAGGGCGAAGCCGACCGCGAAGCCCGTCAGGCCCAGGCCCGCCACCAGCGCCGTCACGTCCACGCCCATCGTCCCTAGCGCCATCACGGCGCCGACGAACATCAGTACCACCTTGGCCGTCCCCGACAGAAACGCGGTCAGGTTGGGGTCGAGGTTACGGAGCGCAGCCAGCCGACGCACGACGCGCTGAGCACCCTTCGCGATGAGCCACAAGACCACGAAAACGATCAGGCCGGTCAGCAAGCGCGGCAGGAACAGCACGAACCCATCCAGCAATTTCTGCCAGGTGGCAGCGTCCCACATCGGTTGGCCCTCCCGAGTTGCCGCGTCCACACCACCGAAACGGCAGTTGCACGACGCGGTCCGCGTGGTCAGAATGAGGATTGTAATGCCGCCGCGGTGCGACAATCGGATGCTGTCATCCTATTGAGGATATCGCCGATGGTGAAAGCCAACTTTCTCCTGGAAGAAGTGCGCGTCGCCTCGCCATGTCAGGTTCCCTGGGAGGCGATGTCAGGCGACGCACAGGTGCGCTTTTGCCCGCAATGCACCAAGCATGTCTACAACCTCTCCGAGATGAGTCGGGCCGACGCTGAGGCATTGCTGCAGCGCACCGAGGAGCGCGTGTGCGTCCGCTTTTATCAGCGTGCCGACGGGACAGTGATGACCAGTGACTGTCCTGTCGGTGTCCGTGCGGCGCTCAAGCCTTCTGCCGCGCTCACCGCCGCCCTCGTCGGCTTCGGGATGCTCCTGGTCGCCCTGTGTGCCGGTCTGTTCATGACGGGGGACAGCCGCGGAGGTCTCCGCGACATCGAGCCGTTCAAAACGATCCTGGGCTGGTTCGGGGCCGGCCAGGAGGACAACTGCCTGATGGGGGCGCTGGAGCTGCCGCGCCCTCTCCCGCCGCCCGGCGGGGGAGGCAACCCGCCGCCGCAGGAGTAAGTTGTGCCCGCGCCAGGGTGCGAACTGGCTGGAGCGCGGGCGTCCCGCCCGCATCGGCACACTCACATTGCGGGCGGGACGCCCGCGCTCCGCATCGACACCCGCGCCACTGCCGCGGATCGGTTGACCTGTCCGCGTTCGTTGCCGTATACTACATCTCTTCCACGAAAGGGAGTAGTCATGAGCTTCGGCGGCGATGAAGGTTCGGAAATCGGCTTCACCACGGCGCGCGGCAGGGATTGGCCGAGCGTACGACAATTCAACGTCTTCGTGGAGAACCGTCTCGGCAATCTGCTGAACGTGATCCGGCGCTTCGAGACGAGCGACAATCGCATCGTCTCGGTGACGATCGTGGACTCGGCGGACTGCGCCATCATCCGCATCGTGCTGAGCGATCCGGAACGGGCCCTGGAGGTCTTCCAACAGGCTGGCTTGCAGTTCGCCGAGAGCGACTTGCTGGTGGTTCAGTTGCCCGAGGGGAATCAACCGGTGCTGGCGATCTGCAAGGCGCTGCTGACGGCCGAGATCAATATCCACTATGCCTATCCGCTATTGATCGGTCCGCACGGCCGCGCGGCGCTCGCCCTGCACGTCGAGGACCACGAAACCGCCGCCCAGACCCTTGAGCGCGCCGGCTTCGTGCTGTTCACCGAGAACGATTTGAACGAATAAGAACCGCCGCAAGCCCACAGGTTGCAACCCGTGGGATTTTGCTACGCCGACAAACGCCGCTTGATGGCCGCGATCTCCAGCGCCACGAGTTGCTGGACAAGCAGGGCGGCGCGCGGCCGGTCCGCCGGCTTGCGCGCCAGCAACCGGTCGAGCAGGCCGGGGAGTCCGGGCGGCAGCGAACCGACGTGACGCCGAATGTCCGCGGGCGGGTCGCACTGGTGACGGCGAAACGTCTGTTTCACCGAGCCCGACGGATACGGCAGCTGCCCCGCCAGCATCTCGAACAGCGTTACCCCCAGGCTGAACACATCGCTCGCTGGTTCGTCGATCGGCTCGCTGCCGCACAGTTCCGGCGCCAGGTAGTTCACGGTGCCGAGGACGTATCCCTGCTCCAGCAGCGCCGCGTTCTCGCCGGGGCGGTGTGCGAAGCCAAGGTCCAGGAGGATCGCGTTGCCGTCGCCGGTCAGGCGGATATTGTCGGGTT
>DASPXY010000018.1:0-2479 GCA_035637055.1 Gemmataceae bacterium
TCTGCAGCCAGCGCACGAACGTCTCCGCCTCGCTCTCTCTCGCGGCAGGCTTCGCCAGCGAAGACAGCAGCGTGGTCGAGACGCCAAGTTCGCCCGGCAGGCGTGTCCGCGTCGGCAGGCTCTGCAGGGGTTCCGGCTCGACGACGGCTTGCACGTCGATGGTCTTGTCGCCCAGGGAAAACCGCAGCGGCAGCGTCGGGGTGCAGGCCACGCCAGGCGGCAGCTCGCCAGCGTCCGTCAGGGGAATCGGCAGATGGGCGCTGAGGTTGGTCAGCTGCAGCCGGCCGTCTGGGAGCAGTTCCAGACGGGCGTAGCGTCGCGAGAGTTCCTGTTCCTCCGGGCGCGCGATCGGAATGCGCCAGCCGTCGCGGTCGCGCTGCGGTTGGAAGAGTCCCTCGTCGGCCGCGCTCTGCCGCCCCAACTCGATCGGTTCGGCGAACTCGCCGGCGCAGAGCAGGGTTTGCTTGTTGGAGACGGCGAGATGCACGCGAGTGGGCATGGTCGAACAGGAGTTAGTGGATCGTGGTTAGTGGAGAGGGCGAACGGCCAGCGTCAGCTGGCTGGTGGATGCGACTTACCAGCCGGCTCACGCCGGCCGTTCGCCCTCCACTAACCACTACCCACGAACCACTACGAGAGCAACCGCTCTTTTCCGGGCGGGGCGTTTCGGGGACAATGTAGCCATGTCCCACACAGCGATTCTTGGCCCAGACGGCGTCATCGCGCGGCGGCTGGGAAACTACGAGGTCCGACCCCAACAGCTTGAAATGGCCGACGCCGTCGCGCGCGCCATCGCACGGCGCAACCACCTCATGGTCGAGGCCGGCACTGGCGTAGGCAAAACTTTCGCCTACCTGGTCCCGGCCATCCTCGCCGCCCTGGCCGACAAGGAATGCCGCATTGTTATCTCGACGCACACGATCAGCCTGCAGGAACAACTCATCCACAAGGACATCCCATTTTTGCAGAGCGTGCTGCCGCGGCCGTTCAACGCGGTGCTGGTCAAGGGCCGCAGCAACTACCTCAGCCTGCGCCGGCTGCGCGTGGCCCAGCAGCGCGTGCGCAGCCTGCTGGCCGAGGAGGGTCCTGCCGGGCAGCTCCTCAAAATCGGCCGCTGGTCGCGCAAGACCTTCGACGGCAGCCGCAGCGACCTCGACTTCCAGCCGCTGCCGCTCGTCTGGGATCTCGTCGAGAGCGACAGCAATAACTGCCTGGGCCGGAACTGCCCCGAGTACGACAAGTGCTTCTACTTCAAGGCGCGCAAGCACGTCCACGGCGCCAACGTCCTCATCGTCAACCACGCCCTGTTCTTCAGCGACCTGGCCCTGCGCCGCGCTGGCGGCGGGCTATTGCCGAAATACCAGGTCGCCATTCTCGACGAAGCGCACACCCTGGAGGACGTCGCTGCCGAGCACATGGGCCTGCAAGTGACACGCGGTCAGATCGAGTATTTGCTCAATAAGCTCTACAACGACCGCCGCAGTCGGGCCAACGGCCTGCTGACCCTCTACGGCAGCGACGAGGCGCTGAAGCAGGTCCACACCGTTCGCACCGCCCTGGAGGGTTTTTTCAGCCAGCTCTTGGCCTGGCGCCAGACCCAGGCGCGCCGTCCCGCCGGGCCGCGGTCCGCAATACCCTCCTCAGATTCGATTCGCGTGCGGCAGCCGGCGATCATTAGCGATACGCTCTCCGAGGAGTTGTTGAAGTTGGGCCTTCTGGTCGGCAAGATTGCCGAGAAGGTGACCGCCGAGGAGGAACAGATCGAGCTGATGGCGGCGGCGCGGCGCTGCGAGATGCTGGGCACGGACCTGCAGAGCTGGCTGGGCCAGAAGTTGCCCGGTCAGGTCTACTGGATCGACGTCAGCGGCGAGCAGACGCAGCGGATTGCGCTGGCGAGTGCCCCGATCGACGTCGGGCCGGCGTTGCGCGAGCAACTCTACTCCCAGGTGCCGACCGTGGTGCTGACCAGTGCCACCCTCAGCGCCGGCGGTCGCGAGGGCTTCGACTTCTTCCGCCAGCGCCTCGGCCTGGAGGACGGCGTGACGCTGCAGCTAGGAAGCCCCTTTAACTATCGCGAACAGGCGGAATTGCACCTGTTCCGCAAGATGCCGGACCCGTCAGCGAAGCCGGATGAGTTCGAGGAGGCGTCGCTGGAGAAGATCAAGGAGTACGTCAAACGCACCGGCGGGCGGGCGTTTGTGCTGTTCACCAGTTACCAGACGTTGCAGCGGGCGGCGACGCGGCTGCGGTCGTGGTGCCACGACGAAGGCTTTCCGCTGATCGCCCAGAGCGATGGCCGCCCGCGGACGCAGATGATCGAGCAGTTCCGCACTGCCGGCAACGCGGTGCTGTTCGGTGTCGATAGTTTCTGGCAGGGGGTGGATGTGCAGGGCGAGGCGCTGTCGAACGTGATCATCACGAAGCTGCCGTTCGCCGTACCCGACCGCCCGTTAACCGAAGCTCGGCTCGAAGCGATCGA
>DASPXY010000019.1:0-5221 GCA_035637055.1 Gemmataceae bacterium
TGGCAAGAGTACCTGATGGACCGCTGCGGCCTCGATCAACTGAACAGGCAGGAAATCCTTCAACCGCGGCAAGCGGCGTGTTTCAACCCTCTCAAACCACTCAGCGTTCACCAGAGCGTCCAGAGCCTTGACTTCCTGCTCCAGCGTATCGGTTAGCTCCAAATGAAAGGTCTTTTCGGTCTTGCTTTCGGTATAGGCCGCGCGCGAACGCCGGTAGAGGAGGATGATTTGTTTGAAGAGCGGCAATCGGCTTGGGTCGCCTTTGGTCAGCCGTTCTCCAACCTGAGCCGTGGGCATTGATGATCCGTCCCAGGCCTGAATGTCGGTGAGGATGGCCTCTGTGGTGGCGAGAACCGCTTGTATGTCGCGCGGCAATCGGTAGTTGGGGAACTGACTCTCGATTGGGTTCAGGAGCTTGCCGCGAAACTCAGGTTGAAACCAACGGAGAGCGTTCTCCAGGAGGGTCTTATCCAGCACTTGCTCGGGCGCGGCCACGCCATGACTCCTTTGGAGACTTCCGCCAGGTTCCTTTGAGTCGGGCCGGGCAGCGGGAGCGATCTAGCTGCCCTTGGTGATGGCCGCATCGACGCCTTGCAACATCAGATCAGTAAGCACTTTCGTCCAAACCGAGATAGGCGCACCGCCAACCCTGGCAACGATCGCCTTGGCTCGGTTCCAGCGGTCCTGATCGCGGGCAAGGTCGAGAAACTCGTGGCCTTTCCAGGTCAGGCTCGATGGCATGGCCGCTGGGCCAGAACTCTCCGTGCTGGTGACGTCAACCGCCTCGATCAGCCCTTCCTGCATCATGATGTGGGCATGGTAGGCTATCTCTTGAGCCGAGAAACTTTGAATGCCGAAGTCCCGGGGCGCCCAGCCTCCGGGGCTGCTTTCGAGCTTCGTCAAGATCATTCGCACCAGGTCCATATTGCGCTGCATGGACACCTCCTCCTGCCAAGATTGCTATCTCAGACTCGGTACGTCACCAAGCCTCCGCTCCGCCAGAGAAGTCCGTCAAATGCCGGAAAAGAGGACTTTTCGCATTTTAGTTCTACGATAATGATGAATATCCCCTTTTCCTTTCTGCCTTTCTTTCTGCCCTTTCTGCCCTTTCTGCCTCCTTCCAATCCTGGAGCCATTGTGATGAGGGAGGGAGCGCAACTCGCTGTCCTTCATTGTGCGGGTTCCTGATCGGTTACCAGGGGAACCGCTTGACCCGCGGTCGTTGCGTCTGGTTGTTGCGGTAGTCGGCCCTCGAGGTCTCGGCACAACTTATCGAACGAAGGACAGCTCCCTCGACACTCCTGTAGGTTCATCGTCCGGACAAAGGGCTCGGCATCCGCGGTCTTCTTGTACTTCCGTGCCTTGTTCTGGCTGCGAAGTTGTCCTTCCAACCAGGCTGCCCCACTGCGCTCCTCGAAGTAGTCTCGTGCCGGTAGGGGACTCGGCAATCCGTTGACCCCGGCCAGAGTAGACGCGCCACCCACGATCCAGTTCTCCAGCATCCGCCTGGCCAGCACGCAGGCGACGGATGTATCAGCCGGAAGGGTCTTCTTCGACAGCGCCAGGAGGCGCGGGGCGAGAGTCGCCGGGCAGTCGCCTTCCGCGTCGAGCAGGATCAGCAGCAGTGACTGGGCCTCAGGCTCCTTTCTTGTCCGTGCTTTCAACTTCAACAACGCTTTCTGCAGGCTGTCCCCCAATACCTGCCCATTCGGATGTACCAGCGCATCTCGATGACCACGAAATGGCTCCACGATTTGAAGCCGTTCGGGTCGGCAGAGCAACTCCCTCCAGACGCGATGAAGCAGGCGCTCAAGGAACTTCTGCTCGGTCTGCCCCTCCACGATAGGCAGGATGTAGAACGTCATTACTTCGGCTCCTGCCCGTTGTCGGCCAACAGCCGCTGACGCTCCCGATCATCGAGGTCGGGTTCCAGCTGGTTCTGCCGCTCCAACCCGCCGAGCGTGTCGAGCTTCTGCCGGACGATTTCCACACTCGCGTCATCAAGGGGACCGATGACCGTCTGGCCGTCAATCATCTCCACGACGCGCACGTTCTCGGGTCGGATCGTGGGGTTGTCCAGCAGGTCGGCGCTGTGTGTCGTGACCAGGATTTGGGTTCGTTGCGTAGCATCATCCAGGGCGTCCACCAACGCCCGCATCGCTGCTGGGTGCAATGCTGTTTCCGGCTCCTCGATTCCAACGACGCTAGGGTATCCATAGGGCAACACGTTCTGGAAAGCCGCCGTTAATGCCGCAAGCGCCCTCAAAGTGCCGTCCGACAAGTTGGCAGCGTCGAAATCCAGTTTGTGATCTGGACCGTTGAAGCTTAACCAGAAGTGAATCGTCTCGAACTCCCCGTACCGGACAGCCTCAAACCGCTCGACCTCCCGAACAACGGCGGACAAGTAACTGCCTATCCGCATGAAGGCCCAGTCATCGTTCTTCCGAGTGCTGTCGAGAACACTGGCGAGGTTCCAGCCGTTTTGGTCCAGCAGTTGCCCGGACGTCGGCGGTTGGACTCGGCGCATGGCCTCCGGGATGAAGTTATAAAACGCCATACCCCGCAGGCCGTTCCACAAGTCGATGAACGGCGGAGTGCCGAGTACGCTCAGCAACAATCGATCCCGATAGAGCGAGAATAAATGACGCGGGTGTGGTATATCGATCAGCCCTGGAGATTCAGGTTTCGACTTCCAGTCGTAGATCTTGCCGTCGCGAACCAGGAAGGAGGCACTGAATTGGGTTGCCTGATCGGTGATCTCAACAGATTCTGTTGCGATGATGGGGGCCACATTGCCTTCTGTGGAAAGTTCCAGACGGTAGGTGGCGACTTGAGGGTCGCTCGACAGGAAATCGACTTCAATCTCGAAGTTGATCTTCTGGGTGTTCGGGTTTCGACAAGCAACGGATGACCACCCACCCCGGCGGTTCACTGCTTCGGAGACACTCGTTTTCATCGCATCTCGCAGAAATGCCAGAGCGTCGAGGAAGTTGCTCTTGCCCGAGGCGTTCCGGCCCACAAAGATTGTCAACGGTTGGAGCGACACATCGCAGAACGCAATGCTCTTGTAGCCACGAATGCGGACCCGACGAAGGAATGGCAGCTTCGTTGGCTCTTCGAGATCGACGTTCGCGTCTTTCTTTGGCACGGTACTCATCAGCAGGCCCCTCCCGGGCGACTCCTCAGCGTTCCCTCATTGTACCGGGGTCTCCCACGAAAAGTGGAGGGCAGAGCGCTCTCACGACAACAGCGCCCGGCACTCCAGGCCGTCCCGGTGGAACTTCGCCAGCAACTCGACCTGATGCGCCTCGTCGCGGCACGTCACCAGCACCAGGAACTGCGCCGCCACCGTCTCCGGCCCCTCCTTGCGCCTCTCGTCCTCCGCTGCCGCCAACGCCGCCTCCGCCTCCGCACGCCACGCCGCTTGCACCTCCTCTGGCATCGGCGGCGCCACCTCCAGCAGCCGCCGATGGATCTGCTCCTGTCCCTGAGCCAGCGCCGCCAGTGGGTCGATGCTCAGCAACAGCGCCCGCGCCTCGTCCTCGGTCACGTCCAGCACCTCGACCTCCACCTCCATGTCCGGGTCCAGGTCGCGCCGCAGATGGCCGTCGATCAACTTCAGCCGCCCGTCGGGCAGCTCGTACGCCAGCAGGCTCCGCGCGAAGCCCACCTCGCGGTACAGCGCCTTCAGCGCCGCTTGTTGCAGTTCCGGGTGCAGTCGGAAGTTCAACTCGTGCGGCACCAACTCGCCGGCACGCACGCGACGGTGCCCCTTGATGCGGTTCCGAATCGGCTCGGCCATCGTCCACCTCCCCAGGTTCCTGAAGACACTCCCCCGTCAACACAGGCGCGTCCAGATCCGCTCGTCCTGCAACCGCTGCCACCACTCCGGCGGACTCGCCTGCCGCGGCTTCTCCGGCTCGGACGACGCCGCGGCCGGGCGGGCCATGCGGCGTGCATCCAGTTTGCTCACCAGGTAACGCAGCGCCGCCAGCGCGTGGTTGTGCTCGTCCGCAGGCGCCTCCGAGTCGCCCGCGTCGTCGTAGCGGTACAGACCCGCCTCCGCGACCAGGTTCGGGCAGCGGCCGCGCAACACCTTCAGCGTCCCGCCCTCGATCCGCGCCGTCACCGCCGCGATCCCCAGCCGCAGCGTGTTGTCTCCCTTCCGCACCGTGAAGCCGGCCGCGAGCAACTCCGCCCGCTCCGTCGCCCCCGACGGGTCCGCGTACCACATCACCTCGCGCGGCAGCCGCGCCGCGTGGTAGTTCAGCGGCTTCTGCCGTGCGTAGTGCTCTCCTGTCAGCCACAGCACCCCCTCCCGGTCCACCACGCCCCACACCGCCGCGAATGGGTTGCGGAAACCGAAGTCGATCCCACCCACCGGGCGACCTCCCCTCACCCCCAACCCCTCTCCCCCAAGAGAAGAGGGGAGCGTATCGACCAGGCAACGCTCGAAGTCGGGATAGACCAGGCCCTCCATCGCCTCGAAGGAACACTCATACTCCTGACGGAAGTACGACGCCCCCAGCGTGCGCAACTCCTGGGCCAGGAACTCCGGCGTGATCCGCAGCACCTCGTCGGCCCGCACGGCGATCCGCTGCCAGTCATCTCCCCCCTTGGCCCACCCCTGCCAGAAGAAGCCGCGCTTGCCAAACGGCGTCGAGAGACAGATCAGCCGCCCGCCCGAGACCGCCAGCATCGGCCGCACCGCCCGGTACAGGTCGTCGGGGACGCGGGCCGCCTCGTCGATGATGAGCAGGTCGATGGCGTCGTAGCCGCGCACCGTGTCCTCGCGGCAAGGTAGACTGATCACCCGGCTGTGATTGGCCAACTCCAACTCCGTGGCTGTGCGGCGCTGCAACAGGGGCGCGTCCATGCGGCGGTGGTAGTCGGCAACGCGGCGGAACAGCTCCGCCGACTGGCGGGCGCTGCGCGACAACAGCAACACCTTGGTGCCCGGCACGAAGACCGTTTCGGCCAGGGCCAGCAGAGCCACGGCGGTCGATTTTCCCGCCTGCCGACAACAGTTGAGCAACAGCCGTGGGTGTCGGCCTTCGAGTACCTGCACCTGCCACGGGTCCGGCTCCAGGCCCAGGTTGCGCATCAGCTGCACCGCCGGCGGGCGGTACGCCCTGTCCAGGGGGTGGGTAGTTTCCCTCATGATTCTTCCCTTGGTCTTTGGGCGAGCGGACCAACCGCGTGGGGCAGACATCCCTGTCTG
>DASPXY010000020.1:0-3637 GCA_035637055.1 Gemmataceae bacterium
TCGCCGGCCTCGGTGATCGAGCCAGCCCAGTCACTGCCGGAGCCGCCCCTTGCCTCCCATTGTGCGGCCAGACCATGAGCGATAAGCACCGCCATCACCGGCTCAACGACCCGCTCGAACCCCGGGAGTGCCTTGCCCAGGTCCCCATACGGCCAAGTAGTCCGGACTTCGCCCGTCTCGGTCCGTCTCACGATGTCGCGACTTTCGTTCTGCTTGAGGAGCTGCGCCAGCACGCGCACATGCGGCACCTCCAGGTCCGCCAGCATTCCAACAATCAACCGCTGCTCATCGACCACCGCACCATCGGCAGCCAGCACACCAGCCGCCAATGCCCGCCCAAGCACACGGATCTTCGCATCCAGGTGGGTCTGGGACGCAGCAGCGACCACATCCGCCGCCAAGTCGAGGAGATGCTCATCGGCAAGAATCCGTCCAAGCAGCTCCTCTGGAGTTAACCGCGCCTCGTTGGCCGCCTGCTCGTAGGCACGTTCCCCACGTCGATACCGCAGCGCTAGGGCTTCCTTGGCGAGATGCTCCAACGCAGGCCCAGCCACAGCCCCGGCGATCGCTCCAGCAGGACCGCCCATCACCAGGCCTACCAGGGCGCTCCCCACCGACCCGGCCCCAGCCGGAACCAGCTCCTGAAACCGTTCCAGCGGGTCGGGCGGCTGTTCTTGGTCCGACATGTCGTGATCGTACAATTGCCAACCTGAGAGATGACAGCCTTGTTTGCGGCTGCACTACACCTGAGTCTGGATGGCCCTCGGGGGAGTGGAGCCCGCCGCGCCGCATGGTCCGCTTCGCGCGATTGATTGCGCGATTGATTGAACGGCGCGGCAGCGCCTCTGCGGACCTCCGGTCCGCGCCGCCTGTGGCGGCAATCTCAGCCTGCCCTGGTTACCACGCAGGGTGGTACGGCGGATTCGGCCCCTACATGTGGGCCCTCGGCTGGGCATCCACCGTCAGTCACTCAGGTAGCGCGTCCAGCTGGGCTCCGGACCGGACATCGTCGGAGGTCCACCTCTCGCCCGGGCTGCCACCGTCTATCACGACCGCATCGAACAGCAGGATCCGAGTCGCGGCCGAAGGGTCGTAGGCAACCTGTTTTGCTCGTTCAGCTGCGATGTTGGCCCGCAGCAGCGGCCCGGCCGTGCCATTCGCCCTTCGATCCAGGAGCTCGTAATTGGCCATGCTGTTGAAGTAATTCATGAAGGTCGGCGGGGCCACCTGGAGTTCGATGATGTGGTCGACCTCCATCGACATTGGCTTCCCACCCGGTGACCAGTTCGGCACCCGGATCCGCCGCTCGCCTTCCTCCCCGGTCAGACCGAGTTGGTGACCCCGTTCATAGACCTCCGCTGGGATGGCGTCGCTGCCGCCCAGGCGGTGCGCCTGGTGCCACCTGTCCAGCTGCGCGGGGTTTCCCCGCTCGTAGCCGGGATCCGATCGCAAGTGACGACTGATGTCGGGGCCGATCCACATCCGGAAGATCGCGAGGTGCGGAGCTTTCTCCTGCGGAAGACGCAGGATGAATGGGGGCCGGGGCTTCTTCTTCTCTTCTTCTTCCCCTGTGTCGGCCGGAGCTGGGCTGTCACTGGATAGGGTTGTGCTCGCTGCGGCGGCGGCTGTCGCCAGGGCGGCGGCCGATGTCACGGCCGGGGCTGCCGCGGCGGGCGTCGCCGCGGCGGCTGCAGCGGGAGCGGCAGCAGCTGCCGCCGCCGGAGCTGCAGCGGGAGCGGCAGCAGCCGCGGTTCCGGCGGTGGCGGCGACCTCGGCGGCGGTTCCGACGGTGGCAGCGACCTCGGCTGCCGTTCCGACGACCGCGGTCACCTCCACTGCCGTTGCGGCTGCGGCGGTCACCTCGGCTGCCGGAACCGCTGCCGTGCTGAGCATCAAAACGAGCGGTGCCGCCTGTGCCGCAGAAACCACCAATGGAGCGGCGAGGATGGCAGCGATCACGACGACTGTGGCAGCCGCTACGACGGCCGTCACCTCGAGCACGGTCACCGTCGTCTCAGCCGTTGCGATCAAGTCATCGACGTAGGCCTGCGATGCCTTCTTGGCGAGGGTGGCGAAAACCTCGCTCTGCGCAAAGAACTCCGCGCCGCGAACGAGTTCTCCACGCTCGACCAACGCTTGCGCCGCATCGGCGTTGACTCGGGCGAATCTCACATTTTGTCGAATCGACTCACCCGGGTCACTGATTCCGCCGAAGAATTGAACCGCGCCTGAGACAAACCACTGATCCCTATTGATCTCGAGTTGAGCGAGATACTGGTATTCAGCGGACTCCGCCTTCGTCCGGACCTTCCGAAGATTGACTGACATCATCTCTCGAGCCGAAGCTCGAATCTGGTTGTATTCACTTGCTGTCATCACGAGAACCTTGCCTTCGTACACGATTGAATAGAGCCCGGAGGCAGAACCAGAAGGACGAATGCTCTCAATCTTGGTCATGAGTTCGATGAGGGCGGCGCGATCATCGCTCCCTGACTTCGGCATGAAGGCACGGCGGATCGCTTCAACTCGCGCTCGAGCCACTGCCTCATTGACGCGTCGCAACCTCTCCGCTTCCAGTCGAGCCAGGGAGGATCTGAGGGTTGAGCGGTCGACCATTGGCCCACCGAATCGAAGAGCGTCATGAATCGCGTTGATCTCGTCGTTCAGCTCAGCATCTGTCATGGTCGCATCGATGCGAAGGCTCTCGGTGGCCGATCGGGGCAGTCTTGTCGCGGCGGCGCCTTCCGATCGACGTGCATGACCGACCGCTTCTTGGCGACGGCGCTTCACGAACTCTGCGCGAACGGCTGCCAGCCTTTGCATGAGTCGGTCGTTCTCCAAGCTGCTGACCGGATTCGCATCTAGATGCGCCTGGATGCCTCGAAGTTCATCTTCCAGCTGCGTGAAGGTCAGACCTGCGACATCTGTGTTTGGTCCGAGCGCGGTTTGCCCGTGCCTTGGGTGCATCCCCGTTGCCTCACGACTTCCCCCGAGGCCCGTTGCGCCGAGATGACGGACAGTTGCCGCGTTGCCCAAGCTCGCTCCGGAGCGAGGTGGGACCGTTGTCGGGTCCGCCTCTCTCGGGCGGACGGTCGTCTTTGCCGAGGTCTCCGCGGCCAGCTCAGCCATCCATCGCTCCGTTCTCTCTACTAGATTGACGTCTCGGGCGATTGCCTGAGCAAGGGCGACGAGGCGAGGGCAGACCGCCTTAGCCTGCCGTGGCTCGTCACAAGGATGATTTGCGAGGCGTCACGGTAGCGTTGCTCACCCATCGCGACGGCTGATACCAGGTTGCCCATTCATTTGGCGCGCGGATACCGATGGCATGGCTCGGAGAGGACGGAAGCAGCTGAATTGGCGGCGATGAAGAGCTACCGGTATGGGGCTATGTCGCCGCGGTCCTCGGCGGTGCTGGGCTGTGCATCGTTCTCGCCTCGGCTGAACCCAGGCAGGCCTGCAGGGAAGCTTGGTCACCTTCAGCATTCTGGCGCTCATGCCCCACGATATGAGCTGATCGGCTCCAGATGGAGCAGGAGCCCGGCCAACTGCGCGCCTTCTGGCCCATGTGGAGGATGATCGCCAGCACGCCGCCTGGCCGTTGGCCGTCACTACCGGCATGCGTCGCGGCGAGCTGCTC
>DASPXY010000021.1:0-4122 GCA_035637055.1 Gemmataceae bacterium
GCGAACGGACGGAAACGCGGCTCCAGGCTTTCGATGATATCCTCCACATCGCCGTGGCGTCCGAGCCGAGCATTGTGGCGCGCGATGGCCTCCACCGCCAGCGCATAGGCCAGCGTGTCCTTGTCGTTGACCGTGCCATCGGCGAGTTTCATCTCGGCCGCCGTGCCGCCTTTCGCCAGATCCTTCAGTTTGGCCTGGAGCACCGGGAACTGGGCCTGTGCTTTGCCCGCCTTGTCGGTCAGCAGAGCAGCGGCCTTTTCGGTCATCCCCGCCTGCGCCGCCAGCCACCCGAGTTGCGCTTGCAGCCCCGGAGACAGCGGTTTCCCCTTCCTCAACGCCTCCTCGGCTCTGAAAGCCTCTTCGAGGTTCGCCTTGGCCGCAGAATCCTGGCCTTGCAACAGGGCGATGTCGGCCACGGTCAGCGCTGTTTCCAGCCTGTCCTGCGCTGGCCCTTTGCGCACTACCTCCTTGTGGGCATCCTCGAACTTGCCTTCGAGAGCATGGCCGCCGGCATGGGCCAGGCGCGTCACCCGTTCCGGCTCATCCTTCTCCTTGAGGGAGGCGAGCCCGTTCTTCACCTCCTTCTCCTGTTTCGCGGCGATCTGGAAGGCGACTTTCTGGGCGACCAGTTGCGGGACGGGCTCGTTGTTGGCCATCTGACCGGCGAGCGTCACCGCGATCCCGTCCTGTTTTTTCTGGAGCAGTCTCCAACCCACCGCGCGCACGGCGGCCGCCTTCGTCTCGGTGCCGCTGAGCAGGCCGAGCGTCTGACGCAATTCGTTGGCGACGTCTTGCCAGGGGAGGCCAGTCCCCTCGGTTACCGCATTCTGTTCACCGCCGAGGTCGATCTGGTTCAGCGTCAGGTCGAGCAGTAACCAGTTGCGCTCGATTTCCGCGAGGGTTTTATCGGCCTTGTTTTGCAGCGCCGCGCGGGCTTTGAGGAAATACTCACGTGCATTCTTGGCATCACGCGCCTGCAGATAGAACTCCCCTGCGGCGCGATTCAACTCGGCGACAAGAATTGGAGGTAACTGCGGCTTGCCGTCCTTGGGCTGCAGGTAGGCAATCGCGTTATCGAAGGCCCGCTTCTGGGCGGTGCGGCTGAAGTAGGCGTTGTAACCGACAATGCCCAGGACGATGACAGCGGCCCCCGCGAGAATCCAGACATACATCTTGATCCGCTGTCCCCAGCCGACCGGCTCCTCGTCCTCCTGGATTACGCCTGCTTCCTCCAGCGCCTCCGCGCTCACTTTCTTCACTTCACTGCCCTGGACGCCAGCCAACTTCTCGGGCTCATCCTGGCGCGCGAAGGAAGGGCCAGCTTGCGCGACAGAGCGCCAATCCTTCTTGACCTGGGGCACGGGCACCTTCACCAGAAGCCTGCACTCGGGGTTGGTACACTGGATCTTCTTGCCCGCCTCAGTCGCCGGCGCCTGCAATGGCGTATCGCAATACTCGCATTTGAAGTCGATGGTTTGCTGGTCTTTCGCCGGCTCGGGGGCCGCGGCGGCTTTCCCGGGTGCAGCGGGTTCGTCGGCAAAAGCGGCGGCGGCGAGCGCTTCCAGATCCTCCGCGGACGGCCCCGGCACCTGTGCCGCCGGTTGCGGGCGGGGAATGGTTAGCGACTTCTTGCAGGCGGGACAGGCTGCCTTTTTGCCGGCGAGATCGTCCTTGACGGTAAGGGCCTTTTTACAGGTGGGGTTGGGGCACTTGAAGCGAATGCTCATGATGGGTCCGTGCTGCAAGTTCGAGCGGTGTCCTGGTTCGTAGTCCCGCCTTCAGGCGGTTGCGGCGGTTCCGCCTAAAGGCGGGACTACGAGCTAGGACACGGCTTGACCCTCGTCTAGTTCAGGACGGGCAACTTCAGCCGGCCGTCGGCCAGACTCGACGGCGCTTCGGGCTTCAAGCGGCCGCTGGCGGTCTCCTCTTTCTCCCAGGCGTCGATCTCTTCCAGCAGGGCATCGACCATTTCGCTCTCCTTGACGTGGCGCACGATCTCGCCGCGCTTGAAGATGACGCCTTTGCCCTTGCCGGCGGCGATGCCCAGGTCCGCCTCGCGCGCCTCGCCGGGACCGTTGACAATGCAGCCCAGCACGCTCACCTTCACCGCCGTCGTGCGCCCCGCCAGGCGCTTCTCCAGCTGCGCGATGATGCCCTCCAGGTCGATCTCCAGCCGGCCGCACGTCGGACAGGCGATCAACTCCGGCTTGCGCACGCGCCGCTGAGTCGCCTGCAGGATATCGAACGCGGCGGCAATTTCCGGCACCGGATCGCCAAGGAGGCTGATGCGGATGGTATCGCCGATGCCGTCGAGCAGGATCGGCGCCAGGCCGCACGCCGACTTGGTGACCGCGTAGGGCGCCTTGCCCGCCTCGGTGATGCCGATGTGTGTCGGGTAGTTCGCCTGCTTGGCGTAGAGACGATACGCCTCGACCGCGGTGATGACATCGCTCGACTTTAGCGATACGATAAGATCGTGATAGCCTTCCGACTCGGCGATCTCGATGTAGCGCAGCGCGCTCTCGACCATCGCCGGCGGACAGGGGAAGCCGTGCTTCTCGACCAACTCGCGTTCGAGACTGCCAGCGTTGACGCCGATGCGCATGGGCAAGCCGCGCTGCTTCGCCTTGCGGATGACCTGCCGATAACGGTCGTAGCCGCCGATGTTGCCGGGGTTGATGCGGATCTTGTCCACGGGGTGATCGAGAGCGGCGAGCGCCATCTTGTAGTCGAAGTGGATATCGCAAATCAGCGGGACGTGGATGCGCCGCTTGATCTCGCCGAGAACGGCGGCATCCTGTGCCTTGGGCACGGTGACGCGAACGATCTCGCAGCCGGCTTCTTCGAGGCGGAGGATCTCGGCGACGGTCGCCTCGATGTCGTAGGTGTCGGGGGTGGTCATCGACTGCACCCAGATCGGGTTGTCGCCGCCGACGATTTTGTCGCCGACCCGCACTTCGCGGGTCTTGTGACGCTGGAAACTGTGCTGATAACCCATCCTGCTCCTCGCTTACGTCCTTGAGTCAACGGCGCGCGGCCGTGACAGGGAACCTTCCGTGGAGGTTGGTGACTGCCGCGAACGATCACGGGACACCCTCATCCTAGTTTGCTCCCCCTGAAGCCGTCAAGACGGACGGCGTTGCGGCCTCTCCGCCCGCTTGCGGGTTAGCAAGGAGCGCTCAGAGCGAGCGGACAAAACTCGCAACGGGCGCTGGGATACTAACCCGAAGCGTAAGCGAGGAAACGACTGCCCTCGCTTACGCTTCGGGTTAGTGTCAGTTTTGTCCGCCAGCGCGTAAGCGAGGAAACGACTGCCCTCGCTTACGCTTCGGGTTAGTGTCAGTTTTGTCCGCCAGCGCTAAGCTGCAAGCGGCCGACAAGAGAACCGCACAACCCCGCGTCCGCGCAACCGGCGGTGAACCTTTTCCGGTCGGCGTTCGTCTACGTGAGTATGAGCAAGCTCAAGCGTTACACCGCCGACCACCGCTATCTGCTCGAAACGGTCGCCCGGCAAGCAGGCTTCGCGCGGCCGGTTGCCTTTCTCATGAATGCGCTGAGCTACTACCTCGTCCGCGAGGCACGCAAGGGCGAACTGCTGCCGGTCGATGGCGTTCTGGTGCGCGATTGGGCGCCGGACGCCGACCCCACTTACAGCGGCATGCATTTCGGCATGCGCCGCTACGACATCGAGGGCATTTCCTTCTACCTCGTTCAGGCCATCCACAACCAGAATCAGACTTATGCCGGCCTGAGCTTCTACGTCGTCGATCACAAGGACTATCGCCGCCTCTACAAGATTGGGCTGCGCTGTCGCCGCGACGCGGAACCGCCGAGCGTGGCCCCGGTGCTGCACCCGGAACAGCTCGACACGCTCTGGCGGAACACGATCGGCTATCTCGATTCGGCGAACCTGCAGCGTATCAAGGCGTACGGCGGCCGGCCGCGGCGTGGCGTCCTGCTGACGGGGGCGCCGGGCAACGGCAAGACGATGGCTTGCCGCTGGCTCTGGGAGGCATGCCGCGAGCGCCGCTGGGAGTGGCACCTGGTCACGCCGGACGCCTACCGTCAGGCGCGCTCCAGCTGTAACGCTCAGGAGGCGGTGCATGCGCTGTTCACCGTCCA
>DASPXY010000022.1:0-8999 GCA_035637055.1 Gemmataceae bacterium
CCGCTGGGTTCACGTACGTAATCGTCCAGGGCCCCTGTCCATGTAACTGCAAGACGGTCTCCCCCTCCGCCCAGGCGAAGTGTCTGGTCCCGGCGGGCCAATAGCCGAACGAGCCGGTGGACATCCTCCGAGTGGCCGCCCGGTCAAACCGCTCCCCCATGCCGAGGTTCAGCATGCCCGCGATGACGGTCACGTGCTCCACCTGGCCATGCCAGTGCGGGAGCACCTGGAAGCCGTCCGGAAACCGCAGCCGCATCGTGAAGACTCCGGGCTGGCTGGGATCGCCCTCCAGCACCGCCATCTTGGCGCCCTTTGCCAAGGATGCGGGGCCGTCCTTCCACTGAACGTCGGTGGCAGGGAAAAGCCTCATCTGACCCCGCCCCTGGCTGCTCGCCGTGTCGCCGGCATCCTGGGCTGACGCAGCCGAGACCGTCAACGTGAAAAGGCCCAGGGCGTAAAGCAGTCTCATCATACGACCGCGCAACCCCCCTTCAGTGGTCAGCCGGCGCTTCGCCGTCAGAGCTGCGTGAGCGCGCGGATAACTCCGCCCCAGGCGATTCCCAACACGCCGGCCAGGGCAATCGTGTAGAGCTGCAGCGCCACCCACCATCAGGCGCGACCGCGCGTGCGGAGCGTGTACCACCAATCTGAGGTCTGACGCCTGGCCCGGCTAGTACCGCTGGACGAATTCCGTGGCAACGCGGAGCAGTGGACCCTTCGCCTGTGGCTCGAACGCCCCGAGCACAAGCTCGCCCTCCGACCGGAACTCGAACGGAGTGGCCTGGTCGACCAGCCGCATTGGCTGGCCGAGCACGAGGACCACGCCTCGAAAGCGCAGTTCGTAGCCCGGAGTCCCGGACGTGACTCGGAGCACGGCGGCCGCTGGAGGGGTACCACGGCTGGCGGCCAAGGCCATCGTCGTACCGACCAACGTGGCAGCGATCAGTGCTCGGTCATCCGCTGATCCCTGGTGGGTTACGCAGCGCCGCGCGGCAGCTGGCAGTAGACTAGCCGCATGGACCCATCGGTCGGGTTGTAGCCCGGCCGCGCGTGCGCAAACGTCTCTCCCAACCGGCGGATCTCGCGCATCTCGGTTAGAAGGTAGGTACGCCAACCGGGCCCCGCCGCTGACTCGGAGTGTCCGCGGACGAACCATGCGAGAAGCGCGTCGTGGCCAGCCGTATTGTGGCCGCAGAGATGAGGCTCGACGATTCGCTCTGAGCCCTCATAGCTAAAGGCCAATAGCTGTTTTGCGGCGATGGCGCCGCATATCGTGTCGCGCATGCTCGTTGCTGGTGCGACGTCCATCCAAGCCCTTCCCGCAACTGGCGCCGGCACCAAGGGCCGGCCCGTGTCGAGCCGGCCCTTGCCGATCACCCTCACGGGTCTAGTCGGCCGCCAACACGCTCTCCAACGCGCCCAGCCGTTCGGCCCAATATTGCTTCACCCGCGTCGCCGCGGCCCGATCCGGCAGCTTCCCGTGCTGCAACTGGACCTGGCTTTTCGCGGCCCCCCGGCGCGCGAAACCCACGTCGACCGAGGTGCGGTCCGGCCAGGTGATCCGCATCGACTTCCCGCGCGTGGCGGTCTTGACCGTCAGGTCCACGCCGGGCAGCCAGCGGGCACGCGTGCGAGCGTCGTGGAAGGCGCCGTACAGCCGGGCGAGCGGCACGGCGAAGGTCTTGCTCTTCGTCGCTTCAAATGAACCGTCTCGGCGCTGCCCGATCGCGCGGAGCCCCTTGATGCGCTCGTAGCCCACAGTGACTGTTTGCGCCCACCAGCCGGGTACCTTGTACTTCTCGTGGACGTACTCCGCAATATCCCGGTGCGGCCAGGTGTACGCCTGGGCGCGATCGAGCGCCTTGACCCAGCGCTCCCACGCACAGCCGGTCTTCGCCTTGAGCGTTGCGTCGCTCTTGCCCGCCAGCTTCGCATAATCGAGGGGGGCCGGGGCGACGGCAGCAGCTGGCTTCTGCTTGAGGAGGTGCGCGCGGGCGGCGGTGTAGGATTCGCCCGTCTTCCGCATGCGCCCGCGGACTAGGCGCTTGAAGTCCTTGTTGGTAGGCATCGGTGGGGTCCTTTGGTCAGGCCGCAGGCGACACGCCCCCCAGCGACGACGCCCGCGGCGTCCCAAAGGCTCGAACCAGACGGATCCGGGAGTGTTCCCCCCTTTGCCTCACGAGGGCCCTTGCTGGGGCAGGGCCGACGAGGTTGGGCGCGGATCGTCCGCCCGTGCCCTATTGTGCATCATCCCCCGCCCGCAGGCAAGAGTGCTCCTAGGCGGCAGGATGCCGGGTGTTGGATGCGGGGTTCGCGGCACGCCGGTCAGCGGATCTGCTCGACATACTCCCGCGGCAGAGCCAACCGGTTCGCAAGCTGCCGGAGCTTCGCGGCATACTCGGGGTTGGCCTTTACTGCCTCCCAACGGACCAGGCCGCCGCCAGCGAACATACGGCAATCAGACCGGAGAAGACCACGGGCACGATGAAGAAATACTGCCAACTCAGGAACGTGACCGCCACAAAGCACAGGGCCAGGCCCCACGTGACGACTGGGATGGTCCTCAAGACCGCTTCGGGCAGTTCACCCAGCTGCCAGGCGACGGCGGCGGCGAACACGAGGAGGACGGTCACAAAGAGGCCGAAGCCGGTATAGAACCCCCAATAGGTACGGCTCAGCCCCTGGACGTCGAACCGCGTGGACTTCAGGGCCTGGACCGCGGCATCTACCCCCACCTAGGGTCGACACGGCGAAACCCCACCGTATGGCCGGCCGCGAAAAGCACCAACAGGACCGCGGCGATGCGATAGAGGGCTGGGGCCTTCATGGTGGCGTGCTCCTGATGGCTGGAGATTGACGATGTGACCAGGCGATCGGCGCGGCGCTAGGATGCTCTTCCCTGGGGCAGTGCCGCCTTCCGGCGCTCAGCCCGTCTTGGGTGGCACACTGCTGTTCCAGATGTCGCGGTGCAAGCGCCAGTCGTTGCCTTCCTCGCGCCAGACGACGAGGTACTTGCCCCGATCCAGTGTGCGGCCGGCCTCGCCTTCCAGGACGTAGCGGCCCACCTCAATCGCCCGGGCCCCGTGGACCTCGAGCTCCTCGGTTTCCAAGCGAGCGGCTTTGATTCCCAGGTCGAGCACCCCGCGCCAGAATGCCTCGATCGCAGGGCGACCCGCGATGGGCTCTCCGCCCGGGGGTAGGACCCGCGCGTCGGATGAGTACACGGCAGCAACTCCGGCGGCGTCGCCCCGGGTGAAAGCGGTCATGAAGCGCTCGTTACCTGTGGCGATGGCAGTGACAATGTTGGAGGGGGTGGCGGTGGCGGTCATTGCGGAGGCCCTCAGAGAGCTATGGTCGAACGGGGCGGGTTTAGCGGGACCGCTCCAGTATACGCGCTCAACCGTCGGTCCGCCTGAGCCAAGCCGAGCTCACATCGGCGGCCGAGCCCGACGCAAGCCTGTCAGAGTGGGGGCCGGCCCATGTCGGCCTAACGAACCGCGCTTCAGCTGGGGGCATTCAGCGATGGCTACGGCGCAACCCCCGCCTGGCGATAAGCCGCCAGAACGTCAGGACCAAAGCAGGCGAAGATGACTTGCTGCACCGTTGATCCCGCCGCGAGCTCGCTCCGCACCGTGTGCACCGCTACCTCCGTCGCCGGCTGCAGGGGATAGCCGTAGATGCCCGTGCTGATGGCCGGGAACGCGACGCTCTGTAAGGCCTGTGCATTTGCGAGCCGAAGCGCAGCGCGATACGCGCCAGCGAGGAGCTCCGGCTCCCCCGCGCGCCCCCCGTGCCACACGGGACCGACGGCGTGCAGGACGTACCGGGCCGGTAGGCGAAACCCCGGCGTGAGGCGCGCATCGCCGGTGGGGCAAGGCGCCAGGGCCGCGCAGGCGCGGGCGAGGTCCGGGCCCGCGGCGCGATGGATGGCACCACATACCCCGCCGCCGGGCGCCAGTTGCTCGTTCGCCGCGTTGACGATCGCATCGACCTCCAGGGTCGTGATATCGATCATTCGTGCAGACAGGCTCATCGCACACCTACGGGTTACGGCCAGCCGCAAGCAGTGTTTGGGCCGAACGCTGGTGTGAAACCGACCCAGAGGTCATCCGCTGCCGGATTGACTAGAAGGCGTTCTGGCGATCGATGCCACAATTGGTATCCCAACGAACGGAATGTGCCCGAGCAACTGGATCCACCAGCGGACGTTGATCGTTGGTGGGCGATGCAAGAGCAGTGGAATGAGCGCCAGCGACATCACCAGCCATACAACGGGACCATACAGCGATGCGATCCTGAGCTTCCCATACGGACTGGCGAGGACGCCACGGATCCACGGTGACCGCGCAACCAAGAACAGAAAGACGGCAGACCATGCGAAAGCGACGCCGAAATGCATGACGACGCCGACGACGGCCGTTCTGATGCCGCCGTTGAGTGCCTCGGGCCCGAGCAGAGTAGCCGCGACACCCTGGAAGAGGCGCTCCACCGTTGAATGGTAGAATGCGACACTCAAGACGCTCGAGAAGAGTCCGTCGGTGACGCCCGTTAGGAGGCCAGCGCGTGCAAGCCGGGACAGCGTCCCGCGGTACGGGGCCGAGTAAGGTGTGGCAGCAGCCAAGATGACGCCCTCGCATTTCCAGCAGCCGAGTTGTCATCACCGAGGTGGTGACATGGAGCCAGTGACGAATAGTCTCGCCGACTCCAGCGTACGTCAACGCGCGCGTGCACGGCGATCGCGTGGCCTGATCGCCCGCAGCTGAAGCTGTGGTTGCACCTAGAGGAACTGCATGTTCTGCCACCCGTGCGCGGGTCTACCGCTTGGGTGGCTAGGTGGTGCCTTGGTCGGAGCCCGCCGGTGCGCGCCTCAGGCGCCGCGAGCTAGATGAGTCACGAGGACCAGGAAGCCGACCGCACTCGCGAGGCTCCGGACCGCGTGAAGCCGACCCCAGTGCTCGAGCAGATGCTGCGCCTCCGCCGACGCTCGGTCAAGACCGGGATCTAGCAGGCGCTGGTTCGTCGGCAGGATCACGAGCAGCGTGAACGGGATCACGATCCCGAGCAAGAGGCCGCCCACGAGCACCTGGAGGCCTCGCTCCTGCGTCCAGGCCACGGTCGCGGCAACGAGGCCCACGGCGGCGAGCGAGGCTTGCATGGTGGTAGCCCGGCGGTAGCTGGGCCCAAACTCGGTGGCAGCGATGGCCGTACCGCACTCGAGACGGGCGGGGTGCTCGACGAATGTGATGTAAAGCGCGGCCCCGGCGAACAGCCCCGCGCAGACGATGGCCAGGAGCTCGAACAGCATGGAACCTCTCCTTGAGACGGGGCTTCCCAGCGCCACCTAACGAACCGCGCTTCGGGGCGGATCTGAGAATCCACAGGTTAGTGTTCTTCGATGCCCTGGGGATAACGATCCGCCACAAGATTCAGTCTGACGTTATGCTCAAGCAGCGCCTTGAGGCCCGCGAGGACCAAAGTGAACCCTTGGGTCGACCCGGTTACCTGTTTCACAAGGTCGTCCCCGTCGCCAGTGAAGCCGGCCTCAGTGATACTCACGAACGTTGTGCCATCCGTTGGGGGCGCGAACGTCCACTCCACGGTGGTGGGGCCACTGTATCCCGGCCACTCGATGACAATGCGCTGGTTCGGTTCGATGGCTTTCGCGGTCACCGGGATCGAGATGCCGTACATTTCCCAATCCCATTGAACCTGCTTGGCAGCCTCGAGTCTTCCGCTGCTTTGGGTGAACCAGAATCTCGTGGTGATGTCCCGAAGCGCCACGCCGGCGCGGAGCCGCGCCCCGCAGGCCCGTGAGCTGCAAGCGGTGGTAGGCAGCTAACGATCCGGGTCGCCGCCCTGGGTTGCGCGCCGCAGTTCCCGGAACGCCCGCGCAAGATCGGCCAGTTGATGGTTCGCATTCAGCCCGCTCGGGTTGGGCAGGAGCCAGAGCCCACTGCGCCCCAAGCGCTCCGACTGGCGCCCCATTCTGGCCCCGGGGCGTGCGAAGGCCTTCCGATACGCGCCGATCCCGAGCACGGCAACCCACCGCGGCGTATAGCGGCGCACCGTCCGCTCGAGCCGGCGCCGCCCCGCGGCCAATTCGGCAGGCCCGAGCTCTGCCGCCGTTGCTGTCGCCCGCGGCACCAGATTAGTGATCCCGCAACCACGCTTGAGGAGCAGGCCCTCCTCCCACGGGCTCAACACGCGTTCGGTGAACCGGGCCGCGTGCAGGGCGCGCCAGAACCGATTGCCCGGCCGAGCGAAATGGTGGCCCGTAGCGCCCGAGTAGAGCCCCGGATTAATGCCACAGAACAGCACCGTGAGCCGGCGACGAATCACATCGGGGACCGTCTTCCCCGCAGCGGCGCGGAGCTGCTCCTTCGTCGGACGCCGGACCTCGATGGTCAACGCAAGCTCGCTGCTAGCTGCCTGGCGAACCGCGCTTCAGCTGCGGGCACTGGCCCGCCGCCACACAATTCAACGTTTCCACAGCGGCCAGACGGACGCCGAGGTCGCACTGGCGGCCGAGCCTCACGCAGGCCCATCAGCTGCAAGCGGTGGTTAGGCGGCAACAACGTACTCGCTTTGCACCAGGCCGCTCTCGTACTGGCGCGTTGCGACATGGTGGAGTCGGATGTCGCGAGGCAGCGCGCCAAACAGCGGGACTCCATCACCGAGGAGCACGGGAACGCGGGTGATAATGAGGCGCTGGATGAGCCCGGCCTGAAGAAACCGTTGAATGGTGATCCCGCCATCCACGTATACATGTCGGATGCCGCGCGCGGCAAGCTGCGACACGATTGCGGCCGGCGCCCCCGACATACGCTCCACCACAGCCCCGACGGGGGTGGGGGCGAGCGCGCGAGTGCTGAGCACGAAGACGGGCTTCTGACCATAAGGCCACGTGTCAAAGGTCAAGACCGTCTCAAAGGTCTTGCGGCCGATGACCAGCGCATCCACCGTGGCCATGAACTCCTCGTAGCCGTGGGGTTCGCCACCACCCGGCGGCAGCCAATCGAGGTCACCATTGGCTCGAGCGATGAAGCCGTCGAGGCTAGTTGCTATGAAGACGGATGCTTTCACTGCAGAGTCCTCACGTTGCCGCCTAACGAACCGCGCTTCAGCTGCGCGCGGTGGTTAGGCGTTCGCGGCATCGGCGGCCGTGTGCGACATGAGAGTGAGATCGTCGCGTTCTGCCCAGCCCAGATGCGCCCAGAACGCTCGCGCGGTGGCGTTGTCCGCCCGTACAAAGAGGTGGCACTTCGTCAGGCCCCCAGCCACCAGGGCAGCGAGGACTCGTTGGGCTAGGGCCCGCCCGACCCCCTTGCCTCGGTACGCTGGTGCGACCGCTAGGTGGTGTAGATAGCCGCGGCGACCGTCATGACCGCCCAGCACCGCGCCCACAATCTGGTTCTCGGCCCGCACGACGAAGCTCAACCCAGGGTTCCGTTCTAGGTACCGCGTGAGCCCGTCGCGTGAGTCGGCGTCCCGCAGCGTGAGGCCCTCGGTCGCCCGCCAAAGCGCCATGACGGCATCATAGTCCGAGGGCTCAAGAGGAACGATCTCGATCATCCGCAATGCTCAGCGATATGCCTAACGAACCCATGTTTCAGCTGCGCGCATAAGCCCGCATCCACACAATTGAACGCCTCGACAGCAGCCGAGCTGATGGGCGGCGCCTCATTACTGCATGAGGCGCCCGAGCCACAACTCGGTTGTCCACTTCCCCTCGTCCATCTCGTTGACGATGCGAGCGACCGGCACGTCCTGAACCAGGCAGCCAACTACGGTCGGCACCGTGCCACCAAGCGCACGCTCGGTCGCGGCGAGTCCTCGGTAGGCATCGGGGTCGGTCCTGTGGAGCCCCGCCAGAGCGTAGAGTCGGGTCGGACGGCTGGGTGAGGCCGCGAGCATTTTGAAGGCGCTTTCGGCAACAGCCGACCGGGCGACCGCCGACCAAGCCAAGGCTTCAGGCGGGCGCTGGCCAGCATACCCCACCTGTGCCCCGTACAGGCGATCGGCTCGCTCCAGCACACGCACGGCCGCCGGCAAGTGTTGGCGCCCCCGTTGCAGCGCAATGGGCGGCACGGCCGGAGGGCGGTCGTCGTGGAAGCGAGGCACGAGAAGAGCGATCAAGAACAGGTACCACCCGAGGGTAAGCAGCGAGAGCAAGCCAGGCGGTTGCATGGCACGTGTCCTGAGATGGGGGACGCTGCCACGCTACCGTGCGCACGTTGCCTAGCTGTGTGGCCTCGATGACGACTTGATGACATCCGGGTGAGCGCTCCATGCGAGGCCGCGGTTTCGGCGGCCCTCAGGGTGCCGCCACGACATTCTCTTGCGCGTTGATCGCTTGCCACCGGCCGCCACGGTGGACGAATACATCGGTGAAGACCGTCCGCTGCAGCGGGTGACCAGGCGCGCGGGCGATGACGATGCCATTGGCGAGAGCAACGCTGCCATAGACCCGGACTCGCAGCGTCTGGAAGCTCACCTCGGTGGACGCAGGGCGCGGATGGGTCATTACCCAGGCGATGTGCTGGGCCTTGGTGAGAAACGCCCCGCTCGGGACCGGATGGACGAAGTCCGCGGCCAAGATTCGCTCGAGCGTGGCCCTATCGCGGGCTTGGAGCCATTTCTGCTCCAGGGCCAGGATAGCCGCCTGGTCCTGAGTGGTATCGTGCGCCTGTTGAGCTGCAGTCGCTGTGGGTCCGGGCCCTAGCGCTCCAATCGTGAGGATCGTGGCTGCGACGTAGAGCATGGCCGGTTCTCCCTGACGAGGCAGTTGGAGTCAGAGGCCGCGGCCTAACGAATCCCGCTTCGGCACTGTCGTTTCGTCCTTGGCCCGCGCCAAGAAGCTGACCAACGGCACGGTGTCGAAGTAGAACATCTGGGCGCGGGCCAGCTTCCCCTCAAGAACTCTGTAGAGGCCCAGTACCTCCCCGTCAAATCGGGCTCCGGCGGGGGTTACTCCCCTCTGATGCCAGAGTACTACGACC
>DASPXY010000023.1:0-3708 GCA_035637055.1 Gemmataceae bacterium
GGGCGAGAAAGTCCAGTTCGCACCGATCCTTCCGAACCTGAAACCCGCTCATGGACAGTCCTCAGGACAGCACGAGCGGCGGGGTTTATCCCCGCCGACAGTCGGCGGGGATAAACCCCGCCGCTCGTGCTGTTCACCTCAACCTCGGTAGAAGTCGATCCAGTTCAGGGTGAGCGCCCTCGGCTTGCCCTCCAGAAAGGCTCGCGGCAACGTCAACTCGATATACCCTCCCTTGAGGGGCATTTGTGCGGCCGGTTTGCCGTCGGCATCAAAGGCGCGAATCTCCATCCAGTAAGGGCTTTTCTCGTCGAGCGGGACATTTTCCTTGTCGTCCTGCCATCGCCGCGCGCTGACCTTCCCCTCGCGCACAGACACCGCCGCGGCAAGCGTAACCTTGCCATTTGCGATGCGAAAATTCTCAAGTCCCCTCAACCGCAGCCGCAGCACTACTGCCTTCGGCCAGTTGTCCTCCAGGCGTTCGATCACGGCACCGCCGATCCCGGAAGGGCTATTGATGACGAATACCGTTCGGTCCAGGTCGCCCTGAATCTCAACGGTATCCGCCGGTTTCCGCGTGGTGATCTTGAACTTGCCGCCCTGCTTCTTGGCGGGATCGCCTTCCGCGCCGGACCCAAAGGCGCCCAGGATAGACGATGCGACAAGAGCGGCAAGCAGGGTGAACCAAGTTCTCATACGCTTCCCCTTTGATGACGAACCCGAAGCGTAAGCGAGGGACACAACTCTTTCCCTCGCTTACGCTTCGGGTTGGTGTAGTCAGTGTATCGCCCGCGAGGAGAAAGGCGAGTGCCTGCGGGCGCTCGTCTTGGCGCGCCGCGGCCCTGTTGGGACAATGAATGCAGTCGCCCATCTCTTCCCCTCACAGGAGCGATTGCCATCGACCTTTTCGATAACCTCCGCGAGGAAAACCTGCGCCAGGCGCAGCCGCTGGCGGCACGGATGCGGCCGCGCACGCTCGACGAGTTCGTCGGGCAGGAGCATTTCCTCGGGCCCGGCAAGCTGCTGCGACGTCTGCTGCAGGCCGACCGCCTCGGGTCGGTGATCTTCTACGGCCCGCCCGGCACCGGCAAGACGGCCCTGGCGCACGTCATCGCTCACCACACCCGTTGTGCGTTCCGCCAACTCAACGCCGTCGCTGCCGGTATCAAGGAAGTGCGCGACCTGCTCAAGGAGGCCCGTGACGAACTGGAGACAACGGGTCGGCGCACGATCCTTTTTGTGGACGAACTACATCGCTTCAATCGCTCGCAGCAGGACGTGCTGCTTCCTGACGTCGAGGAGGGGCGCGTCATCCTGATCGGCGCGACGACGCAAAACCCGTTCTTCGCGATCAACTCGCCGCTGTTGAGCCGTAGTCAGATTTTCACCTTCGAGCCGCTGACCCGTGAGCAGATCAAACAGTTAGTACGACGGGCGCTGGCGGATCGCGAGCGCGGCCTTGGCGGCATTTCGATCCAGATGCACGAGGACGCCCTGGATTTCCTGGCGGAGATCAGCGACGGCGACGCCCGGCGGGCGCTGACGGCGCTGGAGGTCGGCGTGCGCTCGGCGGAGAAGCAGCCCGTCGAGTTCACCTTGGAGGTAGCGCGTGACTCGATCCAGCGCAAGGCGCTGGACTACGACGCGACCGGCGACGCCCATTACGATGTCGCCAGTGCGTTCATCAAGAGCATGCGCGGCAGCGATCCCGACGCAGCAATTTACTGGCTGGCGCGGATGCTGGAGGCGGGCGAGGATCCGCGGTTCATTGCGCGCCGCATCATCATCTGCGCCTCCGAGGATGTGGGCAATGCCGACCCGCAGGCGCTGATGGTGGCCGCCGCGGCGTTGCAGTCGGTCGAGTTCGTCGGGCTGCCGGAGTGTCAATTGCCGCTGGCTCAGGCGGTGACGTACATCGCCACGGCGCCGAAGTCGAACGCCGCGACGCTGGCGATTGGGAAAGCGCGCGAGGACGTCAAACAGGGGCGAACGCTGCCGGTACCGGAGCATCTGCGCGACTCGCACTACGGCGGCGCCGAGAAACTGGGCCGCGGTGAGGGCTACGAATACAGTCACGACCACGAGGGCGGCTGGGTCGATCAGGTGTACTTGCCGGAAGCGCGACGGTATTATGAGCCGGTGGACCGCGGGTTCGAGGCGGAGATCCGCAAGCGCATCGAGGGGCTCCGCCAACGCCGAAAGAGCGGCGGGAATCCGTGAATCAGCCTGACGAAAGGACGAAACGGCGATGCTTTTCGCGATCGAAGTCGAGCAAGAGGAAGACGGCCGGTGGTTGGCTGAAGTCCCTGCGCTTCCTGGCGTGATGGTTTACGGACAAACACGGCAAGAGGCCGTCGAACGGGTTCAGGCCCTGTCGTTGCGCGTCCTCGCGGATCGTCTAGAACACGGAGAATCCATTCCGGACCTGGGTAACGTCTTCTCGGTGGCACCTTAACGAAAAGGCTCTCGCTCCTATAGCAAGGATGACTTATGCGCGACGACTATGCTGACCTGAAGGCAGCAATCGAGGCCGCTGGCTTCTTCACCACCTTCATGCCGAGGCGTGCGCTGGCGCGCACTGACGAGCCGGGAGACCGCATCGTTTGCGCCTCCCACAGTTATACCCGAGGGCCGCGGAAGGGGGGATTGGGGGGGAACAGTTTTTCGGTCGCCAAGCGGGGCGACACCTGGTTCATCGTCACTTGGGCACCGATCATCTACCGCCTCTCTGACCCGGCGCAACTTGCGGCGCTCTGTATTCGCCTCCTGAAGCGGATCCCTGCGAAAGCGTACGCGGACTTCGACGAAGAAACCAAGGCGGAGTTCGGTCTGGTTGAGGTTCCCGAGTGGGACTGATGAGAACTGAAAAAGCCCCGACGAACGCTGTTTCGCGTTCGTCGGGGCTTGAGGTAATTTAGGCGTTTTGAGCGATTCAGAGAGCCGCTCACCCAAGTAGCAAACTCGGTTCCCATCCGACACGTTCGGCGGAGGCCCGCAATTTTTCCAGCGCACGATTCTGGATCTGGCGGACGCGCTCCTTACTGATGCGCAGCAGGTGGCCGATCTGGCGCAGGCTGTGGGTGCCGTTGCCGGTCAGGCCGAAACGCAGGTCGAGCACCTTGCGTTCGCGCGGCCGCAGGTTCTCCATCAGGAAGGTGATCGCCTCCTGCCGCTCGGAGTTCTGCCGCAACGTCGTGCTCTCGTTATCGGGCATCGCCTCGGTGAGTTTGAAATCGCTGTCGTCGTCGAGGACGGCGTTGAGCGACACCGGGGCGCGAGTGGCGGTCTGCAGGTGGGTGAGGTGTTCGAGGCTGCTGCCGGTGCGGGAGGCGAGTTCTTGCGGGCTCGGCAGGTGCTTGCCGCCGTGGGCCAGGGCTTCCGATTCTTGCTGCAACAGGCCGAGTTCCTGCAAGTGGTGCGGCGACAGGCTGACCAGGTGACTTTGGCGGGCGACGGCAATCTGGAGAGTCTGGCGAATCCACCAGGTCGCGTAGGTCGCCAGGCGGGTGCCGTGGCTAACGTCGAAGCGATCGATGGCTTGCATTAAACCGCAAACGGCTTCTTGCAGCAGGTCGGAATATCCGAGGGCGTGATGGCGGAAACGCTTGGCGACGTGGGCGGCGAGGCGGATGTTGGCGGAAGCGAGGCGATGCTTGCAGTGAACGTAGCGATCATGCACCCGGCGGATGGCCTGCACTTTTCGGGTCTCGC
>DASPXY010000024.1:0-5706 GCA_035637055.1 Gemmataceae bacterium
GCCGGTGAGGGCCAACACCAGCCCCGCCGGAACCGGCGTAACCCCGGTGATCTCGTTGAAGCTGACACTGCCGGCCCCGGTGAAAGTCACGGTTACCACCGTGTACAGCGAGTACGACCCCGTCTTGTTGAAATTGGTGCCCAACGTGTTACTGAACGACCCAGGGGCGAAGGTCTGGCTGACCAGAACTGCGCCGTCCCCGATTCCGGTCACCCCCGGCAGGGGCGCCGCCGGAAACTGATCCGAGCCAAGTGTCGGGGTTCCGGACCCATTCACCGCATAGCTGTCGAACGTGACGATCGATCCCCCCGGGGCGCTCAACACCCCACCGACCTCCTGTTGGAGGACGACATTGCCCTTTGGAGCCGTGTTCAACCCGTCCTGCTCCAAGATCAGTCGGAGGACGCCGGCCCCCCCGAGTTGATCGTGATGTCGTTCAGGTCGATCGCGTCGTAGTATCCAGGGGCGACGAGCAGCGGGGTACTGACCCCAGTGGTCGCGTTGATACTGAACTGCCCGAGCGCGCCGCTGAACGTGATGTATTGGCCCGAGACCGTGGAATAGCTTGAGAAGGAGGGGCTCGTGATGAGGCCCGAGGTACCGTCGGCGGTCAGGACTACGCCCGGGCCGGTGGTGCCGGACTCGGCCCGGAGGCGGAAAGCGGCGTGCGCCTGTGTTGGCGCTCCCCAAACGGCGGCCCCGACCAGGACCGCCACGAGAGCCAGGTACTTGCGAAAGCGAAGCATGAGAACAGTTGCCTCCGAGAATCAATGCGTCATGGACCCCGCCGAACCGGCAACAGTTGCCGACTCGTCGCTGTCCGGATCCGGAACCAGGTGACAGCGGCTCAAACACGCTCGGTCCCAAGCCAGATGAAAGAACTCGCCACGGGTCCGCCGCGACGTCGTGTTTTCAGCGAACCCTGGGGCCGAACAGTGAAGACGGCAAGAGCCGCTCGCCTACATCGCTACACAGGCGTCGGGGAGGCTTCGTTGACTTACCCACGGACGGAGGAGGGATGTCGGCGTGGACGAGAGCGTGTTGGTTAGGGGAAGAGCGTTGGCTGCTCTTTGTGAGGTAGGACTCCCAACCGGCGGGCACCGCCAGAGGAATTGCCCCTGAAGGGGCAAACGCGAATGATCACGTCAGGATGAATTGTACAGCGGCTCACCTCCCTGTCAACGCTCTTTTCCTTGGATTCGGGGTTTTCTCTTGGTACGAACAACCTCCATGCCTCGCCGAGACTCCACTAGCTTCGTCCAAGTGCGGCTAGGAGGCGGCGGTACGCGTCGCGCTCCAGCGGATGGAGGACGCTCTCCGCGAGGCCGCGGCCTTCGGCTTCCAAGAGGGCGTTCAGGGCGCGGTCGCGTTTCCCGGCCGCGTGCCAGGCTTGGGCGAGGTGGAAATAGTGTGCCGCCGTCGGGCTCGCGGCCACCACCTCTTCGAGATCCTTGACCGCCTGATCCTTACGACCCAGAGCGAGGTAGATGACAGCCCGAGTGTCGAGCGCGGCAGGCACTGGCCCGACGATGTCCAGTGCCTGCTGGATCAACTCCAGGGCCTCGGCCCCTTTGCTGGGCTGGAAGGCGAGCAGCCATGCCAGGTTGTTCATCGCCGTGGCATCGCGCGGGTTCTGTGCGAGGGCTTGGCGGAAAGTCTTTTCGGCCTCCTGGAAACTGCCCCGGAGACTGCGCAAGGTTGCCTGATACCGCGTCAGCGAGGTCATCTTTGGATTCTTGCGGATGGCCTCCTCCAGCGAGCGGGCCACCTGCTGGTAGTGCTCGTCGGCGCCCTTGCCGGCGTCGAGAATGCCCAGGCTGGCCAGGGCGACACGGTCTGCCGGACACGTCTCCCACGCCTTCGCGCACAGGTCAAGAGCTTCGGGAACACGTTTCTGCCGTCCGAGGAACTCGGCGAGCGCCAAAACGGTCTCGGGTGACTTGGACGCGGCGACCCACTGCCTGTACATCTTCTCGGCTGACTTGGATTGGCCCAACTGTTCCAGCAAGATTGCGACGATCCCAGCGTGGGCATCGTTCTCCTTGACGTGGGCCTCAAGCAAGGCGGCTGCCTCGTCTCCCTTCTCTCGCCGGACCAGTACGCGGGCTTTCATCTCGGCCGTCCGCAGACTCTTTGGCTCCTTTTCGGCTAACTTGGCGACCCAACTCTGCGCCGCCTCGACCTCATCATGGCGCAGCAGGGCATGGGTGTAGTGAGCGAGCGACGTCGGATTGTCCCCCTCCTTGCTCACCCAGTTCCGCAGATGCACTTGGGCCTTCGGCCAGTTACCGGTCCGCTGATAAAGTTCCGCCAGGAAGAAGTGGTCCCCGGCCGTCAGGGGCTCGGTCTTGGCGATGCCTTCCATGATCTGGAGGGCCTGCTCGCGCTCGCCGCGCCGGTTCTGCGCCGCCAGGACCAGGGCCCGGGTCCGCCGGTCGGCGACGTCTTCCTGAGTCGGTTGCCGCGCCGGCCCACCCTCGGACAGGAAACCCAGCGCCGCCAGATCCTCGCGCCGTTGCTTGTGATCCCGAGGACTTGTCATCAACACGACGGCCAGGAACCGCCGGGCCGCGGCCGCCTCGGCGGGCTTCTTGTCCTTGAGCTGAATGATGCGGCGCAGGGATTCCTCCGCCTCTCGGAGTTGTTTGCTGCGCAGGTAGAAACTGGCAGCGACCTGCAGGGCCGCCACATCGTCGCCCTTGGCCGCGAGGTTGCCCTCGTAGAGCTTCCGGGCGCTCTCCTGCTCGCCGAGCATCTCATGGCACTGGGCCACCGCCAGGGGGGCCTTGGCCTCCAACTTGTTCCGGGCCTTGGGAAGTTCCGCCTCGGCCTCCTTCTTTTTCCCACTACTCACCAGATACTCGATCAAGGCAACCCACGTCTCCGGCACGTCGTCGGCCAGGCGCAACGCCTGGCGCAGGACCGGCTCGGCCTCGGCCTGCTTGCCCACCGCCCGCAAGACCTGGGCCAGCCAGATGTGCTCGCGGTAATCCTTGGGGTTCGCCGCCACGGCCTTCTGGGCGAGGTCCAGGGCGCGGCCGTGGTCCTTGGCGCGCAGCGACAGGTCCGCGGCAAACCACTGGAGGTCGCCCGAGAGGGACTGCCGCTCGGTGAACTTGCGCAACACTTCGCTGGCGTCTGTGTAGCGCTGGCGCTGATAGAGTAGCTGCAAGGTGCGGCGAACGACGTCGGGGGTGCGCTCTCCGAGGTCAATCGCCCGGAGGTAGTGCCCCAAGGCCCCTTCGGCGTTGCCCTGCAGGTCTTCGACTCTGCCCTGGCTGATTGCCAGCCGGGACCAGGCCGGCCGTCGCGCCGCCACGGTCGCCAGCAATCGCCGCGCTTCGTCCAGGCCTTTCCTGTCCCCGGTCTGCGCCCGGGCGATCAGCGCGGCCGCCTTCCCGTAGCGCCACAGGATCCCGTCCGTTTTTTCGATCTTCTCAAGCCTTGCCACCACGCGTTTCACGGTCTCGGTGTCGCCGGCCTGAAGGGCGAGGTCAAACAGGATGGTCTGCAGGCCCAGGTCGTCGGGGTGCCGCTGGGCCAGTTCCCGCCACAATGCCTCGGCGAGGGCGCTGGCGCCACTCCGGGCGTAGGCTGCGGCCAGGCCGCGCAACAAGCGCTCCTGGTCCTGCGGGTTGAACTTGTCGGCGCCGCGAGCGAGCTGGTCCAGGGCCGGCACGGCCTCCTTGCCCCCTTGCTGGGCCCAGTACCCGGCCCGCGCCAGACGCAGTTCCACCCGATCACCCAGCTTCTTTTCCGCTTCATCCAGGATGGCCAGCGGCGTCTCCAACTTTTGACGCTGGGCCAGCACGGCGCGCGTGGTCCACCATTCGACCTTGTCCACATGTGTCTCGCGCGCCTTCTCCAACACCTCACTGGCTTGCTTGAGCCGGTCTTGCGCGGCCAGCATCTCCACACGGAGTCCGACCACCTCCAGCGCGTTTGGTAGGATCTGGGCCGACTCGTCCAGGAGCTGCTCCACGTCCTCCCAGCGCTGCTGCGGCCGGGGCAGGTCCAGGTTTTTCAGGATCTTCACCCGCGCCACCATGATCCGGGCCCCGGGCGCCCTCGGAATCAGGTTGTCGTAGATTTGGAGGGCGTCGTCGAACTTGCGCAGGGCCACAAGGGACTGGGCCAAGCCAAGCGAAGCTGGGATCCAGAACGGATCGGCGTTGACGGCACGGCGGTAGGCGGCGTACCGCCGGTCCGCGTCGCCCAGCTGCTCGTAACAAAGGCCAAGGAGCAGGTCGGCTTGCTTGGACAGGGCGGGCCAGCGAGTCAGGAGCGAACGGCTGCCTTCCAGCGCCTGGCTGGCCTCCAGCCACTTCCCCTGATTGAGCAGGAGGCGTGCTTCCAGGTACTCCACCGGCCCGCGTGCCGTGCCCCCTTTACGCAGGGTCTCGATGAGCTTGACCACCTCCGTTTGGTCCTTCTGGTCAACCAACAGGTCGGCCAACGTCCAGACCAACTCACCCTCGCCGGGCAACTCCTTCAGGCCGGCACGCAGCCAGTCGATGGCCTTGTCCTTGTGCCCAGACTGGAGTTCGATCCCGGCGAGCAGGTTGTACGTCCGCGCCTCGCGGCGACGCAGGTGGAGGGCACGTTGCGCATGCTTCCGGGCCGCGTCCGTCTGGTTCTGCAAGAGGGCCAGGTTCGCCGCATCGAGGAACGCCTCGGGGTTCTCTGGAGCAAGACGACAGGCTTCCGCCACGTCCCGCCCGGCGCGGTCTAGCAGCTCCTCCCGCACGCTCTTGACGGTGAGCCGTGCTGTGCTGGCAGTCAGAGTGAGGGGACTCAGCGGGGAGACCACAACCGCCACCACACCGGCCGCGCTGGCGGGGAGCGGCTCGGCGGTGTCTTCCTCTTGCGTGGCTCGTTCGCGGTAGTAACGGGCGCGAGCGAGGAACGCCTCCGCGGAGGCATTGGCCGTGATCAGCTTGTTCATCAGGGCGTCGGTCCGCCGGGGCATGTTGAGCCGATGCCGCCACAGGTCGGCGAGGTGGGTGTAGCTCTCGATTTGCTTCGGCGCGTGTTTGATGGCCTTCTCGTACCAGGCGGCCGCCTTGGCGAATTGGCCAAGCCCTTCCTCGCACCGGCCCGAGAGGTACTCCAACTCCCCATTGTCCGGCGACGCCGTGCGCAGGGTGTTCAGATGGAACTCGGCGTCGCTGAAACGCCGGAGGCTCAGGGCGAGATCCACCGCCTTGCGGCGAATCTCCGTGCGCTGCGGATCGCGTCGCAGAACGTCATCAAAGACGAAGAGGGCCGAGAGGCGCTCCCGGGGCGATTTGGCAACCGTCTCAAGGGCCAGACCGTAGCGGGCCCGCGCATCAATGTCGCCCGGCACCAGGGTCAGGTAGCGCTTGAGGTAGTCGGCCGCCTTGTCGAGCTGGCCCTGCTCCTCGGCACGGTCGGCGTACTTGCGCAGCGCCCCCGCATTGCGCTGCACCTGGAAAGCGTGCAGGAAGTTCACGCCGACGCCGGACAGCACCAGTGCCCCCAGCAGGCAGGCGAAGAACCGCAGATTGAGTCGTCTTCTCATGGCAGCGAGATCCTGAAGGATCGATCGGAACGTTCACGTCGCTCCGGCGACGTTCCAGGAGGGCAGCGTTGCGTGTTGGTGATCGAGCCGTTTGGCGATCTCCAAAGCGCGGACAAAGCGGTGTCTGCTCAGCAGCGTGGCCAGTCGCCCGCGCGTGCGCTTGA
>DASPXY010000025.1:0-3638 GCA_035637055.1 Gemmataceae bacterium
CAGCAGCCGTGGCACGGTCAGGAGACCGTGCCACAACAGGGCACTGCAGTGGAGGCCGCCAAGCCCACGCGCCGCGGCCCGTGGGCTTTCAGGAATAGTAAACTTTTTGCAAAGATTTCTTTGCCAAAGGGACGGGTGCTCGGTATGCTTCTACCCTATCACATTTCCCCTTCCCTTCGGGCCGGGGGTGGATTGAAACAACCAGCCGCGAAGGCTGTCGCGAGGGGAACGGATTCCCCCTGGGCCACGAAGGCTGAGTGCGGGGGGAAGGATTCCCCCATTTTTTCGAGCCCCTCCTCCGCTCCGTACTTTGGGCAAGTCACGTACCGGCACGTCGGGAAGACCTTGAGCGGTGCGCGCCGCTTGCTCTTGAGCGGGGAATAGCACGTTGCTAATATCCGGCGGTGGTGTGGGAGTCGGCGTTGGCCACCCCGCGACCTGTCGCGCAGGGGTTGGCACGAAAGCGCATGACGCCACGGGCCGATTGCGATCCCTGAACACCCCGCCTGACCTTTCTCACAAGCTGCTGGTCCAGTTCGGAACAGGAACCACAGGTTACGCGGAGAGCGTGGCGCACCCACGGACTGGGGGCCTTGCGCGCCGTGGCGAGGGGAGGTGTCCGGAACATGAGCGCTAACCGAGCGGAAAAAGAACAGGTCCGCGTCCATATCCGGTGGATGATCCGCCGCGACATGCCCGAGGTCCTGCAGACCGAGCAGCAGAGTTTCGAGTACGCCTGGACCGAAGAGGACTTCCTCCGCTGCCTGCGTCAGCGCAACTGCATCGGCATGGTCGCCGAGCAGGGCGAAAAGGTCGTCGGCTTCATGATCTACGAGCTGCACAAGCAGAAACTGCACATCCTCAACTTCGCCGTCAGCCCCGCCTGGCGCCGTCACGGCGTCGGCGCCCAGATGGTCGCCAAACTCATCAGCAAGCTCTCCAGCCACCGCCGGACCCGCATCACCCTGGAAGTGCGCGAGACGAACCTGCCGGCGCAGCTGTTCTTCAGCAGGCAGGGCTTTCGAGCGGTGCGTGTGCTGCGGGCCTATTACGAGGATAGCGGCGAGGACGCCTTCGTCATGCAGTATCAGTTCGCCGACGACATCGGCGACGACACGGAGGAGGCGGTCAACCGTATCGCGCAGTATGAGGAGAACTGAACGGAGGGTGGCGGGTGGCGGGTGGCGGGTGGCGGGAGAAGACACGGCAACTTGCTCTTCTCCCGCCACGCGCCACCCGCCACCGTCAATCAGGCAGGTGTCGCGGGCGTCTCTGCGCGCAGGCAGCGCCCGATCTGGCGCACCGCCTGCCGCAACCGTTGCTCATTCTCCACCAGCGCCAGTCGCAAATACCCTTCCCCCGCAGGACCGAACCCGCCGCCCGGGCTGACCGCCACCTCCGCCTCCTCCAGCAGTTTCATGGCGAAGTCGATTGAGCCCATCCGGTTGCGCCACTCCTCAGGGTACTGGGCCCAAACGAACATACTTCCCTTGGGTTTCTCCACCTGCCAGCCGATGCGCCGCAGGCCATCCACGAGGATGTCGCGCCGCTTCTGATATTCCAGAGATTGACGCTCCACGAGGTCGTCGCCGTGCCGCAGCGCCAGAATCGCCGCGATCTGCACCGCCTGGAAAATGCCGTAGTCGTAATAGCCCTTGATCGTCGCCAGCGCCCGCACCATCTCGCGGTTGCCGGCGCAGAAGCCCAGCCGCCAGCCCGCCATGTTGTAGCCCTTGCTCATCGTCGTCGTCTCGACGCCGACCTCCTTCGCCCCCGGCACGCTCAGAAAACTCGGCGCCCGGTAGCCGTCGAAGCACACATCGCCGTAGGCGAAATCGTGGATCACCATGAACCCGAACCGCCGCGCCAGTTTGACGACATCGACGAAGAACTCGCGCTCGATGACGGTCGTGGTGGGATTGTGCGGAAAATTCAGGATGAGCACCTTCGGGCGCGGGTACAGATGCTCGGCAACGCTCGCGATATTGCTGAGAAAGCGGTCGGGTTGCGTGCATTCCAGGCTGATGACATTGCCCGAGGCAAGGGCAACGGCGTACACATGAATGGGAAACGAAGGTGCCGGTACGATGGCCGTATCGCCCGGCCCCAGCAGGGCCAGGCACATGTGGCTGAAGACTTCCTTCGACCCCAGACCAGCGAGCACCTCGGTTTCAGGATCGAGTTGCACACCGTGGCGGCGCTCGTAGCGCAGCGCACATTCGCGACGCAAATTGTAGAGCCCGGTGCTGACCGAGTAGCGGTGGTTGCGCTCGTCGCGGACGGCTTCGCAGAGTTTATCGATCACCAGCGGTTCAGGAACGTCGGTCGGGTTGCCCATGCCGAGGTCGATGACATCGACGCCGGCACGGCGTTTGCGATACTTCAACTCGTTTATTTTGCCAAAGAGATAGGGGGGCAGCCGCTTGACGCGCTCCGCCACGTTGATCGCGAAGGGGATGTCAGGGGTGTTCGGTTCGCTCTGCATGATCGGTTCCGGGTGGGTGGTTGTTTGTAGTCCCGCCTTCAGGCGGAATGAGTCGTTGCCGCCTGAAGGCGGGACTACAGACAATGAGTGTAGCACGATTCGGTTGGGCTGTCACGATTGGGACTGGCGTTCGCCGCGAAACATGCCATAATAGAAATGACCGCAGTTGCGCAGCGCACATCCCGTCCCCCTGTGCGAACTGCCTCCCATCGCTCACGGTCGGTCCTCACAGGACGCCTCGCCCTTTCGATGCCATTGTCTGGCAGGTAGATACCCACGCCGGCACCGCTGCCGCGGAAGACCGAGCAACCCGTTTTCAGCCGAGGTATCCATGACGCGTACCCTCCGCACGTCCGCCGCTCTGAACGCGCCTGGAGAGATTTGGGAGGGCCCCTGGGGACATGAGACGATCTGCATCGTGGAGGACATCCACCCCGCGATGGACAAGGTCGTCGCCGCGATGACCGCGGCGGGCTACGCTCGCGAGGACATCTTCGCCGTGCGACTCTCCTTGGAGGAGGTGGTCGTCAACGGGATCAAGCATGGGCACCAACACGACCCGACCAAACAGGTGCAACTGAGCTACCGCGTCACACCGGAGCAGGTTGTGCTGGTCATCGAGGATGAGGGTCCGGGCTTTTGTCCCGAGGACGTGCCGAACCCGCTCGACCCAGAGAACGTGGAGCGAACCTGCGGCCGTGGCGTCTTCCTCGTCCGCCACTACATGACCTGGGTACAGTACAACGAACGCGGCAACTGCGTGACGATGTGCAAACGGCGCTGCGCGACTGATTAGTTCTACTGTGTGAGATCAGGCGAGCGGGGGGCGTAAGCCCCCTGATTCTGAGACGACGCGCAGCCATCAGGGGGCTTACGCCCCCGCTCGCCAGGACAAGTGCCGTTCGCGTCCTCCCTTCGCGACATCGACGACACGCCCCTCCCTCCTGGACACCGAGCAGAAGCAGGAACTCGCGTGCGACGAGAGCGCGGCGCGACCACCTCGTCCGCGCCAACCTGCGGCTAGCGGCTCACGGCGATTCGCGACTGCTGACCGGGCCCTTGTCGCGGTGCCGGGCTTCCGCCTCTTCGACGGAGTGCGATTGGGTCAGCCGCCGGTCGCGCCGTGCCAACTCCACCAGTTTGCCGTTCTGAC
>DASPXY010000026.1:0-3392 GCA_035637055.1 Gemmataceae bacterium
GGAGATCCATCCCGGATTCGTCCACGACGCGGGACACATTGGCGAGCAGCAGGGTGCGGAGGAGCTCCTCCACAGCCGTGGTCTCAGCTTCCATGGTCTTCGGCTTGTTGATGATCCAGCGGTCGTCTTTTTCGCGGGTGAGTTCTACCTCGCCCTGCGACGAGATGATGGTCAATGCCTGCACATCTTCTTCCTGGAAGTTCACGAGTTTCTTTGTGGCGGTCGCAGTCTCGACCCGCTTCTGCTCGGTGGGCATTTCCACCAGCCACAGGTAGAGCCCCAAGCCGACGGCGATGAGGAGGAGGACCAGGACGCCACGTGACATCGAGAATCAGCTAGAGGCGTCGACGGCGGCGCCACACCGAGAACGCTGCGATGAGGAAGCAGAAGGGCAGGCCGAGGACTTGCAGTGTGAACAGCGCGTTGGATTGGGTTGCGGTAAGCAGGAACGTGCCGGATGCTACGTCCTTCGGCGCGATCGAGATCAAGTCCTTTTCCTCGGCAAGCCACGCTACCGCATGGAGGATGAAGTCGGTGTTGCCGGAGAAGTCCAGGGCCACGTTGCTGGCGAAGTCCGAGTCGCCGACAAGCAGGATGGCCGGTTGCCGAGTCTTGTCGGCCGGGCCTGCGCGGGCGACGACGAGACCGGCCAGCGTCAACGGCCCGGCGGTATCGTGTTGGGGATCGAAATCACGGACGCTGCCGATTTCGCCAGCCCGGGCCCAACTGCGGGGGCTGGACTTGGCCAAAGGATGAAACGTCCATTCCTTTCCCTTGGTGTTGAGGAAGCTGATCGGGCGGGCCAGGGGGAAGATGGTGTAGACCTGCCCCAAATCCTGGGTAATCTCGTGAGCGCCGTAAGTACTCACGACGGGCATCGTCAGATCGCCGCCCTGGATGGTCTGCGTGTCCAGCACGGTCCGGTTGTCCGTCTGCAGGCCCCAACGCTCCAAGAACTCTTCGAGGCCGGCCTTGGACCCGGGATCCAACAGCACAAGGAGGCGACCGCCTTTGCTGACGTAGTCGGTGATAAGAGCCTGCTCTTCGGGAGACACCGGCCGCTGAGGCCCACCCAGCACCAGGACCGACGTGTTCAGCGGGATCGTCTTGGACTCGTAGAGCGAGAGTGGCCGGACGGTATAGCCTTGCCGCTCCAATGCCTCTTTCAAGAATGAATACCCGCCCTTGCCCGTTTCCTCCAACAGATGCTCTGAATGGCCGGTGAGGAAGTACAGGGTTTTCTTTTCGTCTTTGGTCACGCGGATCAGCGCGTTCGTCAACTCCTGCTCGGTGCCGGAGGAGATCCGGGTTTCCTGCTTGCCGCTTTCCAGTACGGCGGTGTCCGGCCGGGTGATGCCGTACTGCCGGGCGACGCCGGGTTTTTTCTCCGGGTCCACGAATTCTACCGTCAGTTTGGCCGTATGGATCTTGTAGCTGTCAAACAGATCACGGTAGACGGCGCGCGCAGGGCTCTGATCGCCGGCGAAGACGGTCGCCTTGACGTCCCGCGGCAGGCTCCGCAGCAAGCGAGCCGTTTGCGGAGAGAGCGTGAAGCGCTTTGTCTCCGAGAAGTCCCAGCGGACACTGTGACGGGCCGCGAGAAAGCTGACGATACCGAGGATTGTCGCGAACAGGGCGACCATCACCAGGCTGTTGAAGCCCAGGCGTGTGGCGCGGCGCACCGAGAACTCCCGGAACAGCTCGAAATGCGTGACGAGAAAGATGGTCAGACAGGCGGCCGCCAAACCCTCCGCACCGGCGATCACCCAGGTGCGTTCCGGGGCGATCAGGTAGACGACCAGCCCGGCTCCGGCCAGGACGCCTCCCAGAACACCCAGCAAAAACGTCAGCCGGCCGGTCATCACCGCCACCGCTGGGATTCCACGACTCGATGTGTCAGGAACAGGCCGAACACGATCCCGCCGAGGAAGAAGACCAGGTCGCTCGTCTCCACCAGCCCCTTCACCAGGTGCTCGAAGTGATCGAGGGGGGACAGGTACGACAGGACCTTGCCCAAGAGCGAGTCGGCGAACAGCTGCCCGGCCCATCCGAAAAGCCAGAGCAAGAGCAAAGCGCCGAAGCTGAGGATGACGGCGATGATCTGATTCTCGGTGAGGCTTGAGGCCAAGAGGCCGGCGCTCAGGAAGAGCCCTCCCATGAGGAGCGTGCCGAGGTACGCGGTCAAAATGGGTTCCCATCGAAATTCTGCGAAGGGGGCGAGGGCGAGAAGACCGACAGCGCTCAAGGCCAGCATGCCGGCATAGACCGTGAAGGCCGCGAAAAACTTGCCGGTGACGATGTCCGTGACCGTGACCGGCGAGGTCATGAGGAGCTCCATCGTCTTGAGCTTTTTCTCTTCGGCAAACAGGCGCATGGTCAGGATCGGGACGACCAGGAGCAGGATGATCGCCATGTTGTAGAAGATGGGCCTGAAGACGATTTCATTCAGATTCAGTTCCGGCAGATTGCCCTGGACCCGGAGCATCTGCAGGCTGCGGTTGCTGGCGGTCGCGACGGCCAGGAACGACAGGAGACCGATGAGCAGCAGAAAGACGGAGGTGACCACGTAGGCGATCGGAGACAGGAAATAGGAGCGAAGCTCTTTTCGAAGAATGACGCCGACCCGACTCACGACTGGGGCTCCGGCGTGCCGGCAGAGACGCCTGCGGTGTCCATGCCTTCCTCATGCTGGGTCAGATGCAAGAAGACATCTTCCAAGGTCATGGAGACCAGCTTGAGCTCCAGCAGGCCCCACTCGTTCCGGACGGCGAAGCGGGCGAGGTCTTCCCGCAGGTCATGGCCGAGTTCCGTCTCGACCAGGAACGTGGCCGCACCGTCCTGATGGACCGAGAGGACGCCGGGAAGAGTCAGAAGACGGTCGCTCACATCGAGCGGCGGTTGGTTGAGCGTCAGGCTCACCTTTTCGGAGCGGCGCAGGCGGGCGGAGAGCTGATCCTGGGAATCCTCCGCCACGATCCGCCCTTCGTGGATGATGACCACGCGCTGGGCTACAGCGGTGGCCTCGGGCAGGATGTGGGTGCTCAAAATGATGGTGTGCGAACCGGCCAGTTCCTTGATCAATTGCCGAATCTCAATGATTTGCTTGGGATCGAGCCCGACGGTCGGTTCATCCAGGATGAGGACCGGCGGATCATGGATGAGGGCTTGGGCAAGGCCCACCCGCTGCTTAAACCCGCGCGAGAGGTTGGCGATGAGCCGGCCCCGCACGTCGCCGAGCGACAACCGCTCCAGCATCTGGTCCAGGGCCGCCGGCAGGCGGTCCGGCTGGATGCCTTTGAGGCGGCCGACGAAGGTGAGATATTCGGTGACCGTCATCTCGGCATAGAGAGGCGGGATTTCCGGGAGATACCCGATGACGCGCTTGACGTCCC
>DASPXY010000027.1:0-3079 GCA_035637055.1 Gemmataceae bacterium
GATGTGTGGCCCGCCGTATTGGTTGCGGAGGAAGGCCTTGTCGTGGGACATCAGGGCCGGGAAGACGTCGGCGTACTCGAAGTCCTCGTCACAATAGTAGCCGTTCGGCCTGGGCAGGTTTTCCCAGCGTGAGGTGACCTGGGCGCGGAAGGTGTAGTCGAAGTGGCGGCGTGGCCCCCAGTTGAGGAAACGGATGCCGAGCTTCCAGGTCGGCTGAGCTTGACGATGGAACTCCCCTGGATCGATCCGGAGCCGGCCGTGGAGGTAGTTGGGGAAAGCGAAGGTGGTAGCTTCGCCGACGCCGATGACGCCCATCGCCGTGGAGCGGACGACGCTGACCTGGAGGTCGGGGAGCTTGATCTTGAGCGAGAGGGCAGCGAGGAAGCCGGCGCTGCCGCCGCCAAGGACGAGGATGCGCTGGATCATGGAGTGTCCGCCTGAGAGAAGAGGTTTGGCTGAGACCGCGCTCTCGCCTCGCGGGCAGCAGCACGGACGCTATGACAGGTGAAGTCCTCTTCCTATCTATGCTCCCCTCAAGGCATTGTCCATCGGGCTTCCCTTTTCCCGTGCCGGGTAGCGATTGCGGGGCCGGAGTGGCCTCAGACGGTTGCCTCCGGCGATACCACGGCGACGGGGACAATGCTCTGGACGCACAGCACTGCCGGGGCCGAGCAATACCTCGCGGCCAATCCCCAGCTGCAGGCGGCCATCCGTCGCCGCAGCGGTGCCCGCTATGTCGAGGAATTGCTCCAGGCGCTCGGGAAAAACCAGGAGTTGCGGGCGAAGTATGTCAAGCTCGACAACGAGGAGTATGCGAAGGTATTACCGACATTCCCCGTCGGTCAGCCGATGCTCGACGTTGCGTTGACGACGCTCGACGGCAAGAGGTTCAAGTTGAGCGAGCTGCGCGGCAAGGTGGTGTATCTGAACATCTTCGCCGCAGAGGATCACAGGCCGATGTTCGACCGCCAGCGGGAGTTCGCCGACACGATGAAGGGCAAGCCGTTTGTGATTGTCAATGTCAGCGTCGATGAGCGCAAAGAGACGTTCGAGCATTGGCTGCAGCGCGATCCGACCCCGTGGGTCAATGTCTGGTGTGGCCGCAGAAGCGAGGTGTACGCGGACTGGCTGCAACAGGGCTATCACACCAGTTACTTGATCGACGCCAAGGGCATTTTGCGTGAGCGGGGGGTCTTTTGGGGCGACCTGCCAGACCGGGCCGAAGAGTTGCTCGCGGAGATCAGGCCGAGGGCGAAAGGCACCGCGGATTGAGTGCGCAACCTGTTTCGCACGGTCGGGGTGCGAGCGATGCTGTCGCTCGCACCCCGACTGCCTTTCCGCTCGATCATTGGATCAAGGTGTTGTCGCCGGGGCCGCCGTCGAGGATGTCCACGCCCCCGCCCCCGCTCAGCACGTCGTCGCCGGCCCCCCCGAGGAGGGTGTCGTTGCCAGGCGAGCCTTTTAGGACGTCGTCGCCCTTACCACCATCCACGGTCAACTGGACTGTTCCGGCGGCCAGCCCGGAAGCGTCCACCATGTCGTCGCCGGCCAGGGCGTTGACCGTGAGCCGGTCGTTAGCCGCCGCGGGGCCGATGATGTTCACCTGGGCGGCCAGCCCGAGCACCGTGGCGCCGCTCGCGTCGCTGGCGACCGTGATCAGGTCGTCGCCGGCGGTGCCGTTGACGATGACCGTGTCCGCCTCGCCGCCGCCCAGCAGGTTGAGGTTGACCTGGGCCACGTCCGTGCCGGAGAGATCATTGACGGTGAGGGTGTCGGCGCCGCCCCGCGACGTGACGTCGACCTGCTCGAGGCCGTTGACGTCCATGGTGACCGTGCCGATGTCGCGGAACAGTCGCAGGCGGCTGCCGGTGGCCGACAGGTCGATGGTCTCCCTGCCCACGTGGGAGTCATTGAAGAGCATCTTGTCGTGGCCGGCCTGGCCCTCCACGGTGTCGCTGCCGTCGCCGGGGTTCCAGATGAACGTGTCGTCGCCCGCCCCCAGCAGCGCCACGTCGTTGCCGGGGCCGCCCACGATCAGGTCGGTGCCGGAGCCCCCGATCAGGGTGTCGTTGCCCTGGGCGCCGGCCATCACGGCCCGCGGCAGGGCGCCGTTGGCCTCGTCCAACTCGAGGCGGTCGTTGCCACCCAGGCCTAACACGGTGATCTGGGCGGTGTTGGCGACGGTCGGGGTGCCTCCATCGATCGGCACCTGGCCGTTGTTGACGAGGATCGTGCCGGCGGCGTCGCGGCTGATGGTGATGGTGTTGTCGAACTCGTCGCCCTGGACGAGCAGCAGACCGGGCGCCGGGACGATGGCGGTGACGGCCGGCAGGATGCGGTCCCCGAGCGATTCAAGGGCCGGCACGAACCGGCGATGCTTGGGCTGTTTGCGGCCTGACCGAGCAACCGGCCGTGACTTGTTCGTCAACATTCGACGGATCCAGGACAGTAGCATGAAAACCTCCAGAAAGAAAATCGGGGCACAGTGGCCCCACCAGCGGACTTGGATCATCCGGCCAGTTGCGGTGGCCGGAGCGCGCACAGCGGACGCCCCCTGTCCACGGAGAAAAGATCTTGCTGGGCACTCGCAGGCACAACGCGGGGAAATGGGCGAAGACGCGGGCGATTTCGAGCCGACCAGTCGTCGCCCCGCCGGGTCGAACCCGGCGGATGGGTGCCAGGACACAGTCGCCCGAGCCGGGCCGCGTCCTGTTCCACGCCGATCAGCAGTTGGGGGGATTCAGCTCAGGAGAACGGTACGCCAACATGGCCTGGTAGAATCCCAAGGTGCTTGGTCCTCGAACCACGTCTACGAGTTACTACGGGTGTTGTTTGCCCAATCTAGCGCCGGGCTGCGGAGATTTTTTGCCGCACCTGGGGGGTCGTGCAGATTAACTCTGGTAGAGACCTGGCGGGCCGGTCGAGGTAGGGCGACACGCAGGGCAAACGCACCATGAAGTCCTTGAAAATCAAGGACTTATGGAAAACGCCTAACAAACACTCGTCACGGCTGAGCTTGTTCTCGGAGTGACATGCCGTTGTCACTGATTGACATACCTATGTCAGTGCCGTGTTTTTG
>DASPXY010000028.1:0-5182 GCA_035637055.1 Gemmataceae bacterium
CTGGCTTCGATGACCGCAGCGATGAGTTCTTCGCGACGAGGTTTCGGCATCTTTTTCCCTCTTGACAAACTGAACTATCGCATATATTATAAGGCAAGTCTAGTATCTAAGCAAATCAAGATAATAGATACGCCGTAGTAAATCAGGGTTGCAGGAAAGGATGTCAGGACCGCTATGAACCTTCTCGTTATCGGCTCCACCGGGCGCACGGGAAAGCATGTGCTTGAGCAAGGCCTGCAGCGTGGGCACGCGATCACCGCGTTCACCCGCCGCCCGCACGAGCTGGCCGGATTGCAGGGGCTCAAGGAGTCGCGACTGGACCCTGACGCGCGCCGATTACGCCATGACCCTGCTGGATGTGGCTGAGACCCCCCACATGATCGGGCGTGCCCTTGGGGTCGGCGGCGCGAAACCGCACGCGAAAGGGAGCGTCAAGGCCGTCTGAAGCGTACCTGGATGATGTTGCTCCACACGCTGTTTATCCTGCAGCTCATTCCTGACATCTCGACACGTTGAAATACAGGATACGCCGAAGCAAACTCTGCCACGACAGAAGGAGTTGGCAACGATGACGGTTCAGCATAATGCCTCCACTCGCGAAACCATACCTGGCAACCCCACCGATCTGGCGGCTGTCCGTACCCTGCTCCAGCAGTTCCACGACGCTTGGGGCGACGCAGATGCGTACGCGAGCGTTTTCACCGAAGACGCCGATTATGTCGCCTTTGACGGTACTCACGCCAAGGGACGCCGCGCGATTGCGGAGAGCCACCGGCCGCTCTTTGAGCGATTCCTGAAGGGCAGCCGACTGTTTGGCGAGTCGTCCGCAATACGTTTTCTGACACCCGATGTGGCGCTCATCCATAGTAAGGGCGCCGTGCTGCGTGCAGGCCAGCAACGCCCGTCACGCGGGCGGATGTCCGTGCAAACCCTGGTTGCCGTCAAGCACGCGGACGGATGGTGTCTGGCTGCGTTCCAGAACACGCGCTACCGACCGTTCGCCCAGACGTTGGTGGGCAAGCTTCTGGTACTTGTAGGCCTCGCACCACGCGGGAGCTGAGCCGGTGCGGCAGCTCCGCAACGTTGTTGGGCGGACTGATGGCGACTCTGGGTCCGCTATGGGCTGGCCGCGCATACGATCATATCATGCCAGTTCAAAGTTGATCCCCGGATGGTTGGGGTTCTCAAGCCAGCGACGATAGGCCAGGCGCACTGCTGCTGGACACGCTGCGGGAGGGCGTCAAACAATCCCCAAAACCGCGGGGTCACAAACGACTTCACAGCCGATCCGCTAGCGGGCTGGTCCGCCAGCCCGATGATCTTGCAACGCTTCATCGGCCCAGTCGGCCAGGAGGTCTTGGGGCTGTGTGAACGCCGTGGCCCACCGTTCGTCGTCGGCCAGTTCCGCCTCAATCAATGCGGCGATCTGGTCCTGCTGCGCGGCCGGCAGCTGACGCATCCGCCCAATCACCTGATCCAGTCGTTGGGTCATGGGTGCATCCCTTCGCCGCATGGCACGTGGTCAGCACCATGCGATTTTCTCCACCGCGAGCTGTAAATCGCGCGGGGTGCCCTGGCTATAGCGCATGGTGCTATCGAGCGAGTCGTGACCCATGATTTGGGCTAGGCGATGCAACGGGACCTTTTCGGCCATGCGGTAGCCGAAGCGATGCCGTAGATCATGAGGACGCACGACCGCAATTCGGGCCTGGGCTGCGTACTTGGCGACGAGGTACCCGAGGGCACGCTCTTGGAGCGCCTGCCCGGTCTTTTCCGATGGGAAGAGCACGGCTGCATCGGACGCGAGCGACGGGAGATAGTCTTCCAGTGCGGCACGCGCGGTGGCGTTGAGCGGTACCTCGCGGTGCTTGTTCCGCTTGCCAATGACCGACAGTGTGCCGCTCCGTTTGCCGAGCCGGACATCCTGGCGGCGTAACCGACAGACTTCACCGGCACGCAGGCCGGTGTGCAGCATAAGCAGAATGATCGTGCGATCGCGCAGATTGCCCCCGTTGCTGACGACCGCGACGAGTGCGTCTTCGTCGTCGTCGCTGAGGTGCCGCGGTGCTTTGGGCGTGGCGCGCATCAATTTCACCACCTTCGCGGGATCACGCTTGAGCTGGTCCTGGTCCAGACACCAGGCACAGTACCGCTTAATCGAGATGAGGGCGCGATTGATACTCGTCGGCTGGAGGTGTGCATCCGTTTGCAGATAGGCCCGATAGCGCGTGAGGAGGGGCGTCGTGATGGCCATTGGGGTAAACCGCCGCTCCTGTTCGCTGGCCTCGGCCCAACTGACTTCACACCAGGCGATAAACTGGCGGAGATCACTGAGGTAATTCCGTATCGTTTTCGGGCTCAAGTCTTCGATTGTGCAGAGATGCTGCTCGTAGGTGGCGAGCGCGGTCTGCCCCGGTGCAGAGATCACCGGTTGTGCCGCGCGTTTCCCCATCGTCGCCACTCACGAATCTATTAGCAGACATGCGCCACCTGCGGAATGCAGATGACGGGAGGCATCCATACGTCCTCCTGGTGCGCCGTTCGATCGGCAACGATCAATCCGCCCTTGACGAGTAGATTGGTCCAACTGGAAAGCCGGGTGCCGGAAAACTGGCCTGCCCGGTTTGGAGCGGGGGAAAGGCTGTAAGACCCTACCTATCGCTACAAAGGGTGTATTACACGAATTCGGGAGGCTCTTCTGGTTGAGTGGGGCTAACTCCCTCCAGGTAGCGATACACCGTCGCCTTTGAGATTCGGTAGTCGCGCATCAGTGTCCGAATGCGCGTCCCCTGCCGGCGCCGCCCCTGCAGTTCGGCAGCCTGCTGCCGCGTTAAGCATTTGTGGCGACCAAATACCACCCTACCTGCGTCGACGCAGGCGCACCGATCCCAGCGGCGTCGTGATGGGTTGCGCCCGCCAGCTTCAGCAGCCACCCACATCCACGGGTTGGACGAGCCGTACCGGCCTACCCGAGGGCCTCGGCCGCGCGGAGGACTGCCGCTGCCAGCCGGTCGTTTTCCGGGGCCGCGAAGCCGAAGGCGAAATGGCGGCGCGTGTAACCGTAGGCGACGCCGCTGTGGGGATCGGCGAATGCCTCAGATCCTGCCACGCCACAGTGGCCGAAGGCGTTCGCGCCCAGGAACGGGTACTGCACGCCCTTCGCCTCGAAGCCGAGGGCGAAGAGGTCCCGCTTACCGCTGACCAGATCGATGCCCGTCGAGTGGAGCTTGGAGAACTCGGCGAGGGTCTTGGGCTTGAGCAGCGGGGCCCGGCGCACCACCTCGCCGATGAGGGCGCCGATCACGAAGCAGTGGTAGCCGTAGGCGGATCCCGGCTTCCAGTACGGCCGCTGGTCGGCCAGCCGCTTGGCGATCAAGCGGTCGTCGGCGAGTTCCTCCGTGGTGAACCCGCCGTCCACCCCGATCACCCCAGCACGGTGCGTGAGCAGCTCCCGGAGGGTGACGTCGGCTTTGCCTTCGGCGGCGAACTCTGGCCAGTAGTGGGCGACCGTCTGGTCAAGGGCGAGCACTCCGTCCTGCACCAACAGCGCGACGACCAGATACGCGGCGCCCTTGCCAGAGGAGAAGACACCAGTCAGAGAATCGCCCGTCACCGCCGAGCCTGCCCACAGGTCGACCATCTGCCGATTGTTCACATACGCCGCGAGCTGCGCGCCTGGCTCGGCCGGTTCCTCGGCCAGAACCGCGGTGAACTCCTCCCGCACCTCCTCAAAGCCTTCTGCAACAGTTCCCTGCACATTGGATCTTGCTCATTGTCTTCGCTCCTTAATTGTAAATCCCAAGATGTTGAATGTAGTAATCACAATAACGGGTCCGCCTTACCACTTTGCGCCCGCCATCTGCCTGGTGGTGGCGTTGAGGCGGTTGAAGAGGTTGGTCGTGGCGATCATGAGGATAATGGCGGCCAGTCCCTTCTCGTCGTAGTGCCGGGTGGCCTCATCCCAGATCGAGTCTGGGACCGGGTCCGCCCGATCGGCGAGACGGGTGGCCGCCTCGGTGAGCGCGAGGGCGGCACGTTCGGCGTCGGTGAAGTAGGGTGCCTCCCGCCAGGCCGCCACGGCGAAGAGGCGCTCGTCGGTTTCGCCTGCCTCCTTGGCGCTGCGTGCACCCGAGTCCACGCAGGCGCTGCAGCCATTGATCTGGCTCGCACGCAGGTGGACAAGCTCAAGCGTCGCCGACGGCACACCGCCCTTTCTCGTTGCCTTGTGCAGGGTGAGGATGGCATTCATGGCGTCAGGCAGGATCGTTGCTGGGTTGCTCATTCGTGCTTGCATGATAGATCTCCTTCAGGTGTCGGGGCTTCACCAGGATGCTCGCACATCCAGGCAAAGACATCACAAATTTCTTACTGATCGGTTCGATCTTGACGGGGTCGCCCATCCGGCGCTTCAACGGGAGTTGGTCTCCTTGTTCCATCGGTCAGGTTTCGCTCGTCACTCCTCTGACGGAACGCGACGAGGGAATGTGACCGATGAACGAACACCAATGGCGGGCTGCGCCATTCGAGGCCGAGCGTCCCAACCTGGGGCGGTGCCCTGTCACATCGGCTGGGTTTCGCGCGTCACTCCTATGACAAAACACACTGAAGGGATGTAACCAATGGACGAACACCAACGGCTGGCGGAACAATTCGAGGCCCACCGGACCCACCTGCAAGCGGTGGCCTACCGGATGCTCGGCGACCTGAGCGAGGCGGACGACGCCGTCCAGGAGGCCTGGCTCCATCTCAGCCGCTCCGACAGAAGCTCCGTCACGAACCTGGGCGGCTGGCTGACGACGGTGGTCGCGCGGATATGCCTCGATATGCTGCGCGCGCGCAAATCGCGGCGCGAGGAGTCCCTGGAAGCGTCCGGGCCTGAGCCAATCACGCGCCGTGAGAGCGGGATCGACCCTGAGCACGAAGCGCTGCTAGCCGACTCAGTCGGTCTCGCGCTGCTGGTGGTCCTCGACACCTTAAATCCCGCCGAGCGGCTCGCGTTCGTGCTGCACGACATCTTCGGCGTGCCCTTCGACGAGATTGCGCGCGTCGTGGAGCGCTCGGAGACTGCGGCACGGCAGCTCGCCAGCCGCGCACGCCGCCGGGTGCGGGGAGGGGCGACGGTTGGTGACGCCGAGCGCACCCGCCAGCGCGCCGTGGTCGACGCCTTCCTCACCGCCTCGCG
>DASPXY010000029.1:0-2650 GCA_035637055.1 Gemmataceae bacterium
GCGCCGACCTTCCGTCCAACCCCGCCGCCCACCCCACCGGCCCCACCGCCGGCGCCGCCCGCTGTGATCCCGCCGGACGCCGGTCCGGTCAGCGCAGCGCCGAAGACACAGCTGGCGACCGAACCGCCGCCCATCGGCCCGAACACCCAGATTGCGGCCGAGCCGCCCCCGGCGCCGAAGACGCAACTCGCGCCGGAGTCGCTCACGGAGCCGCAGGATCATCCCGGCGAAACGCCGCCCCATTCGCCCGACGGCAACAGCGAGGGCAAACCCTCCACGCACGAGCCCGGACACGGGCACGGCGGGCCGGAGCCGGGAAAACCTTGACAAAGTGACAAGGTGACAAGGTGACAAGGTGACCGAAGACAGCCCGAAACCTGTCACCTTGTCACCTTGTCACCTTGTCACCTTGTCATTTTCAGGGGGCGCCGATGCCGCGGCCGGTGATCTTGTACAGCGGACAGTGGACCGACCTGCCGCTGGAAGAACTGTCGCAGAAAGCGAGCGAGTGGGGCTATCAGGGGCTCGAACTGGCCTGCTGGGGCGATCATTTCGAGGTGCAGCGCGCTCTCAGCGAAGAAGACTACTGTCCAAAGAAACTGGAGCTATTGAGCAAATACGACCTGACGCCTCTGGTATTGAGCTGCCATCGTGTCGGCCAGGCCGTTTGCGACCCCATCGACAAACGCCATCAGAAACTGCTGCCCGATTACGTCTGGGGTGACGGCGAACCGCGCGGCGTGCAGCAGCGGGCCGCCGAAGAAATGATGGCGACGATCCGGGCCGCTCGGAGCCTGGGTGTGGAGGTGCTCAGCGGCTTCACCGGCTCGCCGCTGTGGTCCTACGTCGGCGGCTATCCGGCGCCGGATCGGGAGACGGTCGCCGAAGGCTTTCGTGCCTTCGCTCACCAGTGGGGCCCCATCCTCGACGTCTGCCGCGATACCGGCACCCGCTTCGCCTTCGAGGTTCATCCCGGACAGATCGCTTTTGACCTTTATAGCGCCGAGATGGCCCTCGACGCGCTCGACGGCCGCGAGGAGTTCGGCTTTACCTTCGATCCGAGTCACTTCCACTGGCAGGGAATCGATCCGGTCGAGTTCGTGCGCCGTTTCCGCGAGAAGATCTATCACGTGCATATCAAGGATGCGGTGCTGACGCTGAACGGTCGCAGTGGGATTCTGGGCTCCTACCTGCCCTACGGCGACCCGCGTCGCGGCTGGGACTTCCGCGCGCCGGGCCGCGGCGGCATCGACTGGGAAGGGGTGATTCGCGCGCTGAACGATGTCGGGTATAATGACCCATTGGCGGTCGAGTTCAAGGATGCGGGCGTCAATCGCGAGTACGGAGCGGAGGAGGCGTGCAAGTTTGTCAAACGTCTGGACTTCGAGCCGGCTCCGCGGCGTGGCGACGTTTTCCGAGATTCCTGATCTGCAAAGGGCATGAGTGACCATGAACACGGTGAGTGAGGCAGTCGTGCAGTCTCTACGGCGCGAGTGGACGGACCAGTTCGTCAAGGTGAACCCCACGCAGCCGGAACTGCGCCGTTTCCTGAAGAAGCACGACAAGCCCGGCGAGGATCTGATTGGCCGGGTAATCACGGTGAACTACAACGGCAAGGCGGTGATCGACTTTCAGGACGGCGGCTGGTACGACATCACTGCGTCGGAGGAGTATCTGACGAAGGTGCCCGCCGACCAGGCGAAGGCGAAGTTCGACTTCAAGGCAAATAGCGCCCAGCCCATTCCCGATAAGCAAGGATAGTTGTCAGTTGTTAGTTGTCAGTAAAGATAGCAAAAGTCGCTGTTTTCGCTGACAACTAACAACTAACAACTGACAACTACTCGGACATGATCCTCCTGATCGACAACTACGACAGTTTCACCTACAACCTGGTGCAGCGCCTGGGCGAACTGGACCCGAATATCGACGTGCGCGTCTACCGCAACGATCAGATCGGCGTCGAGGACATCGCCGCCCTGAAACCGTCACACATCATCATCTCGCCGGGGCCATGTACGCCGCGCGAGGCGGGGGTTTCCAATGACGTGCTGCGCCGCTTCGCTGCCGACGTGCCGACCCTCGGCGTCTGCCTGGGCCATCAGTGCATCGGCCACGTTTTCGGCGGCGAGGTGGTGCGCAACGTCCGCATCATGCACGGCAAGACCTCCCCGATTCATCACGATGGGCAGGGCGTGTTTCAGGGGTTGTCGAACCCGTTCGAGGCGACGCGCTATCACAGCCTGGTGATCCGCCGTGAGACGTTCACCAACCCGGATTTCGTTGTCACGGCCTGGACCGATGAGGGCGAGATCATGGGCGTGCGCCACCGCACATGGCCGCTGCATGGCGTGCAATTCCACCCCGAGAGTTTCCTCACCGCCGAGGGGCCGCAGCTCTTGAAGAACTTCATCGAGATGAGGACCAACCCGCTTGCGGGTTAGCACTCAGAGCGCTAACCCGCAAGCGGCAAACGGCCCTACTTGCCCGGCGCCATCATGCGGATGCAGACCGGAGCCGGCACCTCGGCTCTGCCGCCCGTCGGCGTCAGCGCCCCCGTCTCGCGATTAATGCGGAAGACGAGCACCGTGTCTCCCGCCTGATTGGCGACGAGCAGGTACGCCCCTGTCGGATCGATGCCGAAGTTCCGCGG
>DASPXY010000030.1:0-5245 GCA_035637055.1 Gemmataceae bacterium
CTGAAAAAAGAGTCGTGCGAGGTAGTAAGGATCGTCGCCGGCTTCGTTGACCCCCGTGGCTGGTCGATCCCTGCCGTCGGAGTCGCCCGCACCCGCCGCAGTTGCTTTGGCGTGATCCGGTGATGATCCACTGGCGTCAGAAGGAGGGCGGCCCCAGTCGCAATAGTCCTTCGGTCCGCGCCCATCGAGGGCCTTGGCGATGGTGCGCTTGCGGTAGTCCTCGCGATTCAGCTTCGAGCGACCCAGCCCGCTTTGCGCCCAAAGGTCAGCAATCCGGTTTTCGTCCGGCCCGCACCAGAAGGCCAGGTAGTTGCACAGGCCAAGATCGGCCTCGGATCGGCTTGGGTAACCGCTGATGCCGCCGGCCCAGAGCGCCGAGAACTTCGGCCCCGTCTTCGGAGCCGAGCACGCGCGGCGAACGATCTCCGCATCGTCCGCGTTGGCAGGGATACCGCCCCCACGGTGCTCGCTGTGCGGCGGCGACTCCGCTGGCGGCCAGATGCTTGCGTGGACCTGTTCGAGCGCCTCTTGCCGGTGCTCGATCGTGAGCGGCGTCCCGGGCACGTGCTGCCCAGTCACGGTCACATAGCGGCCGGTGTCGTAGTTCTCGTAAGGCCCCTTCTTCCGGCCATTGGGCGGGAGCCGTCCCAGCAGGAAAAATGCGGACGCCCCGGCCGCTGGGCGACACCTCGGTATAGCTCCCGATGGCGTCGATGATCTGCTGCGCCCACTCGGCAAGCTTCCCGGTGTCGGGGTCGCGGCAGTCGTCGAGGTCGATTGCGACGAACACGGCGCCGGTGTCGTCGGCCTTGCGCCGCAGGACAAAGCCGATGCCATCCCATTTGCGCTCACGGAGTGCCTGCACCGCCGTGGGGAAGTCAGACCAGGTGACCGGATTCGTGCTACTGGCCAGACCGCCGGTGCGGGCGTTGAGCGGCGGCTTGTCCCAGTTCACCTCGCCCGTCTCCTCATCTACATCGTGGACGTACCGCCACCCGACCCAGGTAGCGTTTTGCTTGAGGAGATCGGGAATGTTCTCGACGAGGACGGCCAAGGCTTGCGGCCGTGCCCCTCGCGTTGTGGTTGCGCTCACTCCTCCGTCCCCCTCTCTCCCCACGGTGGGGGCTGGACAGGGACGGGCGCACCGGATGCGCCGGTCATGACGCCCGCCGCGTGCCGGGAGTGGCTTTCTGGCGTCCGGAGGGGCTCTGCGATGGGTAGTTTTTCTGGTACGCTCATGACAGCAAACCTCGATTTTGCCCGGCGGTGGCGACAACCACTCGACCGGGCATTTTTCATTAGCTGGCCCGCGCCTTCCGCCGGCGGAGCTTGGCCAGGATCAGGGTCTTCAATTCCCCGACCATCTCGGCTGGCACAAGGCGGCGGTTCCCTGCGACCAGGCAGCGGCTCGCCAAGTCGGGGCGACCGTAGAGTGCGTCTCTCACATCCTTGGTCAAACACTGCTCGCCCGCCTCGGAGGTGACCTGCTTCGCGAGGTCTGTTTGCGTGATAAACGGGGGCATCGGTTCGGCCTCCGGCGATGGGTTGCAACAACTGGAACTCCACTATAGAAAGTGCTCGGACCACCTGAAAGGATGGACGCCCCCGCGACACCCCCCAGTGGCGAAAAGTTCGCCACTGCCCCGCTCTGGTTGTAGCGGCGAATGACAGCGGTACGTCACTGCCGCGCGGTGCCACTCTCGGGGCTAACGGCTCGCTCGACGGCGGCCGCCGGCGGCATCCTGGACGGGAGCAGCGAAGCGAAGCCGTGACGCCAGACGTGTTGCCAAGATGCGGTCATGAGTTGGCCTCGGGACTGTAAATCCAGTGGGTGAATTCCGTCCGCTGTGCTTGGTCCATCCGTCGCCATGCCTCCTTGGCAATGTCCAAGGGTGTTGGCGACAAGCCCGGCTCATGTTCTGGGACAACAGCTTCCTCAGTTGGCGCCGACAATGGCTCAGGCTCAGTGGTTGCTGTCGATACCGCTTCCGCTTGCTGGCCACGGACTGCCTGAAGGTCGGCTTTCACCTGTCGTTCGCTGATCCCTTCCTCTTCAGCAATTTCCCAAACAGTCTTCCCGTCTTCGTGTGCTTCCCAGACGCTTTTGCGCCGCTCCGCGACCTCCTCCTTCGTGGCACGCTGGGCTGGGTACTCCTTCCCGTCCTTGCCGTGGACCTTGGGGGGGGGCGGGGCAGGTGTAACGGACGTTACACCTGCCCCGCCGAGGTCGCGGACTACCTGCTGATGACTGACTCCCTCCTCCTCCGCGATCTGCCGGGTACTCTTGCCTTCCTGGCGGCCCTGGACTTCACGCTCCTTGCGCTCCGCCCGTGCCTGCTCTCGTTCCTCCGAGGTGAGGTGGCGACGGTCAAGGTTGAGCGATAGGGCCAGTTCCTCTTTTTCCTTCTCCTTCAGCCCACTCCTGGCCTCGTAGTCCACGGACAGGCCGAGTTTCGCGGCGATGCGGAGGCGGTTGGCACCGTCGATGATGCCGTTCCAGTCATCCAGTACCACCTTGTGACGAACGCCATACTTGGCGATGCTCGCGTACAAACCCTGATACTCTTTCGGGGTGAGCGGTCGGAGCAGTTCAGGAAACAGCACGGTCAACTCGCGCTCGGTGCTGTCCCCTGCGAGACGTGCCTTGATGATTTCGGTTTCAGCCATTGTCGTTCATCTCTGCTGAGTCGCGGATGATGTCAGGCAAACGCTTGCGGCCGCGGCGCCCTTTGTTGAGGTAGTCGATCACCCCCTGTGTATCCCACACGACACCGGCCTGGCGTTTGGTGATACGCGCCACATCCATGCACTCAACAATGGCGCTCTGCCCCATCAGCCTCAGTCGGTCAGAGAGTTCGCTCTCAGCCAACAGACAACGACCCTTCCGCAGCAGGAACCGCTGCAGCTTGCACAGCGCGGCGATGACCCTGCCCCGCGCACAATCGCCGTCAGCAATCTCGGTCACCAGGCCGAAAATCGGTTCGAGGATTTGCTGTCCGAAGCGCTGGTCCTTGGTCCACTCGCGCTGTAGCGTGGCGACTGAATCAACGCCCATTTGCTTTGGCCAGGCAGTGATCTCGTACTTTTTGCTTTCCACGATCCGTGGGTACACTCAGGGCTTGCCCAGAGCAGGTCCACCTTGCCGCTGACGGCCTTCCTGGGCTCGATGGCGTCCACCGGCTCGCAGAGGTGGCGGGCGCTGGGGTGATTGAGAGCGTGCGTCTCGATGGCGAGCCGCCAGTGATTGACCGCCGTGAGGTCAAGGCTCCGGCCCGCGGCTGCGCAGGCGCTGGCCAGTCCCGACGAACTGCCGCCAGCACCGCAGAACAGATCGACGGCGCGAATGCTTTTGGACATTGGTGTCGCTGTGGACTTCGCAGGAGTGGAAACCCGAGGGCTGGGTTCTCAGGCACAAGCAATCTACCTTGCCCAGAGCGCCAAGTTGAGAGCAGATCGCGGAAAAAGCTGGGGAATTTGCGGCAAGAGGTGGGGTGCGATATCACCGCGCCAGTGCTGCCGGCGTGATATCAACATGCCAGTGATTCCGGGGCTGGCGCAGGGGCGGAAAGTTTGCCCAGGCGGCAGAGGTTTCCAGGGCGGCAAGGGCGGAGAAGGGAGGCGCGGAGGGAGGCAGTGGGGTAGTGTCAGAATGGCGAGCGTGACTCTATCTGGGAGTGCCCATGTCGGAAGATCACGGTGATTGCTTCGTCGTGGTGTCCTGTGTCACTGGCCAGTTCTGGGACGGAAGCCAGTGGGTGCCGAAATGGCAAGAGGCTGTCCAGTTTGGACAGCCTCTTGACCCTTACACTCCGGCATGTGACTTGGCGGGTCGCCTACGCGCCGAGCACAACGTCCGGTGCAATGCCGCTTATATCCCCCCCGCGAAAGTCCGCATCCCGCAGATCCCAGGGGACACCCCCGCGCAGGTTCTCGGGCAGGATGGGAACGTATTTTCGCACGCCGCTGCGGAGGTAGATTTGAATGTGCCCGATCCGGCACAGCTGGTTGATGGGTTGGACCAACACCCAGATGCTGTCGATCACCCAACGGATCGCACTCTTCAGATGCCGCCGGAGGTCGTCTAATTCACTTGGCTCGGCCTTCCCCTCCGCCACGTCCAGGATTTTACGGTCCAGCATGTCCGCCAGGGATTGCGCCTCCCCCAGGGCCTCAGCCCGGCCCGTCAGCGAGTCCAGCTTGAGCGCCTCCAACTGCTTCGCGGTGGCAGCCTTCTTCGCAGCGATCTGCCCAATGGCGGCAACGAGAGACTTCACGCCTTCAGGATCCTGCCCTGGCTCCACAAGGACGGCTTCCAGGGTAGAGTGCTGGTGATCGAGCGCGACGAGTTGGGCTGTCAATGAGGTGATCTGTACATCGCGCTCTGTCTGCTCCGTCGATTGTGGGAGCACGTCGCGGGGTTGCAACTCGCGGATCGTCCGGAGGACGCAGCGCTCGAAGGCTGGGTAGCTGAGCCCCTTCCCCGTCTTGGCAGTCGCCCCAAGGCGAAAAGCAAGGAGATATTGGTAGGGCCGCTTCGACTCCTCCCGCCGGCCATGGTGGATCGTCCGGACACACATCTTCTCCCGGGTTTCGGCCTCGTAGACGATACCCGTGAAGAGGTTGGCCTCGTGATTGCCGGGCCGCCCCCGTCGCTTCTTCCGGTCCAGAACGCCAGCCTGCACCACAGCCCATTCTTTTTCTTCGACCACGGCAGGGTAATACCCAGAGATTGGCTTGCCCTCGGCGGGTCGCTTCTTCTGCGACATGGTGGAACGACCACGGCGGGGCTGATATTCCCCGAGCACCTCCCGGCCGGTCAGGATGTCGTGCAGGTACGTCCGCCCCCAAACGCCGCTGGTCCCGAACGCCGGATGTTCCTTCGGGTGGGTCCTGAGCCAGTCGAGGATCCGGCCAACGCCCATGCCTTCGCGGGCCAGGCGGAGGACGGCGCGGATGGTTTCAGCACGTTCCGGGATCAGTTCGTACCCCTTGGCCGTGAGCCTGATCCAGGCAGGGCACCGCCGTCCAACAGGGCGGTTCTGTTCGCGGGCGAGCTTGCGGCGTGTCTCCCACATGCTGCTGATCCGCTTCGCCTTGATCTTGCTCTCCTCGTGAGCACGGTACATGATCATGAGGGGCTCGATCACGTTGAGCAGGTCACTGCTGTTCTTCCGGGTGTAGATCCGCTCGGGGAGTTCGGTGGCGATCCAGATGTCTGCCTTGAGGAGGGCGCGGAAGAGGTCAT
>DASPXY010000031.1:0-2659 GCA_035637055.1 Gemmataceae bacterium
CCCTTCTTCACCATCCACCATCCACCATCCACCATCCACCACGGAGCCCGCGGCGGGCCACAACAGGGAGGTGATCCCCCGCCTCAGCACAAGGGGCCGCGCGAACTGGTCTCGGACAGTCCGACGAAGAAAGCCCGCGCGTTTGTCCGCGCTGGTGACCTGTACGTGGAGGACGCTGCCAAAAAGGAGCGTCGCCTGACGGCCGACGGGGCTGAATTGATCCGCAACGGCAAGGCCGACTGGGTCTATTTCGAGGAGGTGTTCGACCGCAAATGGAAGGCGTATTGGTGGAGCCCTGCCGGTACACAGCTGGCCTTCCTCCGCACCGACGACAACGGCGTCCCGAAGGCCACAGTCCTCGACCACACACGGATCCGCCCGCTGGTGGAGATCACGCCCTATCCCCGCGCCGGCGATCCGAACCCGCAGGTGCGCCTGGGCATCGCCCCGATCGCGGACGGGCCGGTGCGCTGGGCGGACCTCAGCGGTTACGCGAAGCAGCCCTTCCTCATCACGAGCGTCGGCTGGCTCCCGGACAGCAAGACGGTTTACTTTTGCGTCCAGGATCGAGCGCAGACCTGGCTGGACTTCTGCACGGTCGGGCGCGAAGGTGGTTCGCCGACACGCCTCTTCCGCGAGACGACGAGGGCCTGGGTGAACGTCCCGGCGGCGCCGCTGTTCCTCCAGGACGGTTCGTTCCTGCTGACCAGCGAGCGCAGCGGCTGGAAGCATCTCTACCACTTCGCGAAAGACGGCAGGGTCAAGGGGCCGGTCACGCAGGGCGAATGGGAGGTGCGCTCCGTGCAGCGCGTCGATGAGCAGGCCGGCTGGGTGTACTTCTCCGGCACGCGCGACAAGCACACCGCGGTCGCTTTCTATCGCATCAAACTCGACGGCAGCGGCATCGAGAAGCTGACGAAGGGCAAAGGTACGGCGGACGTGTTGCTCAGCCCGAAGGGCAACCTGTTCGTCGCGACCGAGAGCGACCCGGAGACGCCGCCGCAGGTCCGCCTCTACCGCACCGACGGCACGGTCGTCCGCACCATCGACAGTAACCCCGTTTACGTCCGCGAGGAGTTTCAACTGGGCACGTCAGGGCGCGTACAGATCCGCACGCCTGACGGTTTTCTGCTGGAGGCCAGCGTCCACAAACCCGCCAATTTTGACCCGAAAAAGAAGTATCCGGTCTGGTTCATGACCTATGGCGGACCGCAAATGCCGATGATTCGCGACGGCTTCGGCGGCGGCAAGCCGCGCGACGAGGCGCTGGCGAATGCGGGCTACATCGTCTTCCGCTGCGACCCGCGCAGCGCCAGCGGCAAGGGCGCCGTTTCAGCCTGGACAGCGTACCGGCAACTTGGTGTGCAGGAGTTGAAGGATATCGAAACGGCGATTACCTGGCTGACGGCCCATCCGTGGGTCGATGCGAAGCGGGTCGGCATGAGCGGCCACAGTTACGGCGGCTTCATGACGAGCTACGCGCTGACGCACAGCAAACTGTTCGCCGCGGGCGTGGCCGGTGCGCCGGTGACAGATTGGCACAATTACGATTCGATTTATACTGAACGCTACATGAACACGCCCCAGGAGAACCCCCAAGGCTACGAGGTGACGTCGGTCGTCAGGGCCGCGAAGAACCTGCACGGGAAATTGCTGCTGGCGCACGGCGTCAAGGACGACAATGTCCACGTCCAGAATACCCTGCAGCTGGTGCATGCGCTGCAGCAGGCGAACAAGGACTTCGAGGTGATGCTGTATCCACTGGGACGGCACGGCTTCGGCGGGGTGCATTATCAACGGCTGACGCGCGAGTTCATGAAGCGGGCCTTGCAGCCACAACCGTGACCACTCCGTCACAGGGCGCTCGATTCCGCGACCGCGCCGTGATTCGCAGCGCCTGTGACAAGGACCGCGCCGGCGTCCAGGCCGACGCGCTCGCGAAGCCGCCGTGCCAGATCCTCCGCGGGCGCTACACCGTCCACGATCGCAAACACCGTCGGCCCCCACGAACTCTGACCGGCGCCGGGAACCCCTTGCTGCCGCACGAACGCCACCACCTCGGCGGTGCGGGGATGGGCATACGTCCCGCCCTGCACGGAGCGGAACGCCTCGCCGACGCGGCGGTTGAAATCGTACAGGGCCTCGCCGAACGCAACCGCATCGCGCTCGACCAGCGCCGGCACCATGCCCAGCAGCGCGAGCCGGCAGAGCGCGTCCGTTCCCTCCAACGACCAGCCTTGCGCAAGCAGTCGTTGCAGGGCTGCGACCTCTGCCGCGCCGTGCAGTCCTTGCCCCCAGGGCGGCAGCACCAACACCACCCGCCATTCCTCGGGGAAGTCCAACCGGACTGCCAGCGGAGCCACCCCCTCCGCGCCGCGTTTGCCCGCCTCGACGAGAAAGCCGCCGCGCTCAAACCCGTAGATGCCGAGCGCCGACCGTTTGCCGCGCCCCACGCGCCGCGCTAACTCCACGGCATCGAGGTCGAGACCGTGGGCTACTGCCAGCGCCCGCGCCACGGCGAGGCCAAGTTGAGTGCCACTCCCCAGGCCGGCATGCTCGGGGGGGGCTTGGGTCACTACAAGGCGCTGCGGTCGCGGTGCCGGGAGCGTCCGGGCAAACTCGCGTGCGAAGGCCAGCGCTCGCTCCGCCGATGGCCCTT